>JAGCUM010000006.1 GCA_017962865.1 Spirochaetales bacterium | reverse complement strand
TTGGAGGAATCCTCGCCGGGACCGGCAGTGACCATGCGGATTGTATCAGGAAGGTCCTTTGTGACCTGCTTTCCGCAGATCTTACAGGTATAGGTTCCGGTTCCGTTGCCGTTGACAACAGCCGTACCCCAATCATGATCGGATTTCTCCGAAACCTGCTCGGTATGCTCACAGGTGGCTGCATGCCAGTGGTAGGTATCGTCGCTGGTCCATGCGGAAGCGAAGGTATGACGCGGAAGCGCCTCGTCCTTGGTTGCACCGCACTTGCAGGTATAACGGATCGTTCCTTCTGCATCACAGGTAGACGGAGTGATGACTTCCGAGCTGTCCCAGGTGTGGGGCTCGAATGAACCCTTCAGACCGGTGTGCTCACAGCTTGATACATGCCAATGGTAGGCTTCGTCGTGTGCCCACTCGGTTGAATAGGTATGACCCAGAGCCGGGATGATCTCGACAACGGTTGCACCGCAGACGGAACAGGTTGAAGTACTGGAACCGGCCTCCAGACATGTGGCAGCCTTTACGGTCGGAGTCCCGAGGGTATGGGCGGCCTTGTCCGCGACCTGATCTGTATGCTCACAGGTGGCGGCATGCCAATGGTACTGGCCGTCGGTAGTCCATGTCTCACTGAACGTGTGGACATGTTCCTGTGCCGGCTCCTGCTTGCAGGCGCCGAGTCCGAGGACCAGCGCCAGAGCAAGGAATATCAATGCAAAGCTTTTAAGAAGCTTATTCATGTTATCCACCTATTTTCAGATCTTGAAATCAGGAGAATGAAGCTGTCAGGCAGAGCGGGATGGCCCAGAAGAACTTCTGGTCGCTGGCTGTACCTTCGGTGAGGTTGAACTTGAAGACTCCGCCGATGCTTCCGTAGAGTGTCGAGGAAAGGTTGAGGCCGAATCCGGCATCGAGGCAGATCAGGCTCTCGCTCTGACGTGCTGCGGAACGTGAAAGCTGCCAGTCACCCCAGGCAAAACCGACCATTGAATCAGCATAGCCGTAGTTCTTGAACCAGTTCAGCTTGACATAGGGAGTCAGCTTCTCTGTTGCATAGAACGAGATCTTGGCGCCCAGTCTGTTACCCGGCTTCTCACCCTCATAGAGGCGCATGATGTATGCATCATAGAGCTCGAGACCGAACTTCTCGGTGTAGAGAGAACCGAGGAAGTCGATTCTGTGCTGGACGGTGTAGCCACCCTGTCTGACCAGGCTGTAGCCGACCAGAAGGTCAAGGTTCTCTGTTCCGGTATAGTCGATCTGGGCACTGAAAGCCTTTGTGTCGCCATCAACTCCGCTGCCGAGGTCGGCTGCGACATTGTGGAACTCGAATGCGATCTTCACTGCCTGCGGGATATCATAGATGGCTGCAACCTGGAGGGTCTTCCAGGGCTTCATTGCGTCATCACCCACGGAGATACCGGCGATGATGTTGAGGTCGGAGAGGAAATCAGGAGTGTAGTCGATATAGAATCTGTTGTTACCCTGCTCGAAGAGACCAGCTCCGGAAACCGGCTCCCAGCTGATTGTCTCTGTGAAAACCTCGTAGGCGGTGTTTCCGACTGAAATCTTCAGTCCGCTGGCAATTCTGGCTGTGATATCCCAACCATGAATCTTTACATCAGCTCCCTCATACTTTGACTTGGGTGTCCTGAAGCGGACGCTGACTGATGCGGATGCGACGCTGTCCTTGCCCATGACGGCAGTGAACTCGCCTATGACATCTCCACCGTGGGCAGTGTCATCGGGCTCTGCACCGGTAACTCTGAAACCTTCTCTCATCTCGCTCTGCGGATCGTAGACCTTGTTGCCGCTGAAAGATGTGATTGTGTCCAATGTCACCGAAATACCGGCAAATGCGACAAAGGCAATCATTGCGATAAGAACTGTTGTTACTAGTCTCTTCATTTTCAACTCCTTTCGATGTTCTTTTCTGAAACTATCAATTCAATTTCTTAATTTATTATTGAATTCCGGGCCATCATACCGAAGACCTGGTAATCAATTGCGGTTCATATACAAACTTGTTCGGCTTGTATTCCTCATTTCCCTCCAGAAGACGCACCATCCTGGCATATGCGTTCTTCCCGATCTGGAAGAGCGGCTGGCGGATGCTGGTCAGCGGCGGGTCTATCAACGAAGACGACATCACATCATCATAGCCTACAATGGAAAGCTCACGCGGGATGTTGACGTGCTCCGTCTTGGCTTCAAGGATTATTCCTGATGCCACTATATCACCTGCAGCGCAGAAAATGCCATCAATATCTGAGCCGTAGCGCTGCATTCTCTTGAACACGACCTGGCCTTCCTCGAAATAATAGTCCTCTATGTAGAAGATATTCCTCGGATTGAACGTCAGGTCATGGTCCTTTATGGCCTGCAGGAAGCCTTCCTTGCGTTCCTTCTGGGACAGTCCCAGCTCCTCGCGGTTGCTGTCTCCAAGAACGATGGCAAGGTTCCTGCGCCCTGAATTGATCAGGTGCTCGGTGGCCATGTAGGCACCGTGATAGTTGTCCATGACGATCTCGATGGCACCTTCGGCCTTCTCGTCCACGACTATCATCGGACACTTGTTGTCGTTGTAGAGCTGGATAACTTCCTGCGACGGGCTTATCGAAAGCAGGATTACGCCGTCGGCGTGCTTGCCCAGGCAGATATCGGTCAATACCTGCTCGTTCTTCTCCAGGGTTGCGAAGAGGTTGATCACATACTCGGTCTCCATCGACCTGATGCTCTGCTCTATGCCCTTGAGAATCTCCATCTCGAACGTGGACGAGAAGAAGTTGGCCACGACGCCTATGACATAAGTCTTTCCGCTTACCAGCGAGCGTGCAAGGTGGTTCGGGTGATAGTTCAGCTTCTTCGCCGCAGCCAGTACCTTTGCCTTGGTATCGGCAGTGATACTGGGTGAATTGCGGAGGGCAAGTGAGACCGTGGTGTGAGAGACACCTGCTAGCTGTGCTACATCCTTGATTGTTACCATGTTTCTCCTACTACAGATTCGTCTTGTTGATTACCTGGCTGAGCGTGAAGTCAACCCAGATGATACCTACATCGTTTCCGGAATTGCATCTGTCGACGATGGCCTGGCCGAACTCCTTGGCGGGGTTGGTATATGCATTCCAGATGGGCTTATCTGCGTTGTAACCGATCTGGAACATGACCGGCTGCGGTGCATAGTAGCTGGCCCACTCGGTGAACTCGTTGATGACATGATTCATGTCTTCGAACTGCTGGCTGTCGTTGACGTAGATGAGGCCTTCCATCTTGGTGGGAAGCTGGCGCTGCATCCAGTGCTTCACGAACACGGTGTATTCGGGATTGATGCTTCTGACCTTGTTCAGGACCTTCTTGGCATCGGCATCGCTGAGCTTGGTACCTTCGTCGGTACCCTCGATGGGCTTGTGCCACTCGACATCGATTCCGAAGCCCTTGACGCTGCTGTGATGCTTGTAGCGGTTCATTACGATTTCGGCAAGCTTCTCGAGATCGGCATAGCCGGGCTCGACCTGAAGCCAAACATCGATTCCAAGCTCATCACACTTGTCGAGGTATGACTCATATCTGTCGTCATCTGCTCCGCGGATATAGTCGTTCTTGCCCGTGACGGGGAAAGCGAGCTGACAGGTATCGTCACCGCTCATGGTTCCTACAATCAGGATATATGCCCCGTTGCTTCCCTCATAGCAGCCTGCCATCTTCTGGGCAAAGCCGGCCATGGTGGTCTCATCAGGGAAATTGTCCTTTCCGAAACTGCTTCTCATGCCGTAGCTCGAGATTCTGATTCCGGCCCACCTGACAGTGCAGGGGCCCGAATTCAGCTGGTCATCACAGGATGTCATGGCAAATGCTGTAACCATAATCAGTGCACAAACAATCAGTATTCTCTTCATGCTTTACTTACCTTTCTGCATGGCCGTCCTCAGGCTGAAGTCGACCCATATGATACCTACGTGCTGGTCATCCTTGACGTCCTCGGCAAGGATTGCTCCCAGCTCTCCCTTGGGATTCTCAAGTTTTCCCCAGACATCGTAGTCTGCGGGATAGCCGATCTGGAACATGACCGGGTTGGGATAATAGCGGTCTGCCCATGCGGTGAAGAAGCTCTTCATCTTCTCCAGGTTGTCGAAGTACTGGCTGTCGTTCACGAAGATGATGTCCGAACGGTATGTCGGCGGCATCCAGCCTCCGTCCCAGTGCTTGAGGAAGAGCGTGAAGCGAGGATCTACGCTCTTGATGGCCTCATCAAGTTCCTTTGCAAGCTCGTCGGTGATCTTCGTGCCGTAACCTGCGGGAACATCGGGGTTCCTGGTCTGGAACCACTCGACGTCGACGCCGAAGCCCTTGACGCACTTGTGGTCCTTGTAGTACTCCATCGTGGCCTTTGCCAGCGGAACGAGGTCGCAGTCGCCGGGCTCGACCTGGAGCCAGACGGAATAGCCCTTCTCGTCACACATATCGAGGAAAGCCTTGTTCATGTCGGCAGGGAAATCCTCGACACCTTCGATCTTCTGTCCCACGGGGAAGTTGACCGAGCATCTCTGGGCACCCTCGTTTCCTGTGATGGAACCGACGATCCAGATGAAGGAAGGAATGCTTCCCTCATACTCTGCTCCCATGCGTCCTGCATATCCGATCCAGTCCTCTGCGGACGGCTCGCGCTTGAACATGGCTTCCTTCCAACCGTAATCGGATCTTCTGCAGCCTGCCCAGGTGACCTTGGCGGTCTTCTCGGGCGGGATGCTCGGACCGTAATCTATCTTCGGTTCTGCCGCTGCCTGTACGGCTTCGGCCTTCTCCTGCTTCTTGCAGGAAACTGCCAGAACCAGAACGAACAACATTGTCACGATGGCGACATAAAAAGCAAGGCTCAAAAACTTCTTCTTCATATGTACTTCCTTTATAACCAGGTCAGCTCCTGAGCATGGACTTCACGATGTCCATACGCTCGGGATCATCGACCAGATCTTCCCATTTGTAGAGGAGAACTCCCTTGGAGGGGCTTTCAAGTGCATAGCCCAGGGCTTCTCCGAATTCCTCTTTGCTCATCTCATCCTCCCTGTAGGCCTTCTTGACCTGTATGGAAGGAAGGATCTCATTGCACCCCAGGCTCTCCATATCCTGCAGGAAATCCCTTATGTAGGAGGGCTCCCTATGCATCATGTGATGGTAGACCATCGGGGTCAGATAATCGCCTATTTCAGCAAGATTGCCGAAATTTTGGCCGATAATGTTTACAATCGCGCCATCATACATGTCCCTCTTCCAAGGAACACAATGAATGCCGATCTCAAGCTCGGGCTTTGTCTGCCTGGCCAGTGAGCACAGCTGGAGGGCTGTCTGCTCAACTATGTTCTGCCTCCAGAATTCCGGCCTGTCCATGCCCAGTCTCTGGGCCCTGCACCTTGCGCAGGAGCAGCTTCTGGGAAGGCTCGAGGCCTCGGCTGTCGGACTAGTCATTTCCCAGAACTGGAAGAACCGAAGGAAATCCAGGGATACTCCCGGAGGATCGAAGGTCCTGATATCGGAAGCGATGCGCTCGCTCACTCTCATCAGGTGGTCTGCATCCGTGGGGCACACGAAACGCACCCAGTCATCGGAAGCAAGACTTCCGTCCTCCAGAACGGCCAGATCCTCGCCCTCGGAGGCGAGGAAAACCGGCTCGACAATGTTCCAGAAGAGCCCTCGTGAAGAGAGCTCCTCCGTAAAGGCCGGGACAAGGGCATCCCGACCGAGATATACGGTGTTGAAGCCTGCCTCCTGAAGGAGGTCGATCGTCCTGCCTGTGCAGAAACGGGGGTCGTACAGCTTCACACCGTATAGACGATTCATCGGATCAACCCTTGACTCCCGAGATGACTGTGCCCTGAATGAAGAACTTCTGGAAGAAGAAGAACATCAGAATAGGCGGCACAAGCATCATGACAGTTGCAGCTGCCTTGAGGGCGCTGTTGTTGAAGTACTTGGCATCGAAGGCGGTAAGGCCCAGTGCGACAGGATAGAGTTTCTGATCCTGCAGGTAGATCAATGAATAGAAGTAGTCGTTCCACCAGAAGACTGCGGTCGACAGTGTGATTGTCAGCATGACTGCGGTTGACTGCGGTACGATGACCTTGGCCAGGATTCCGACCGGTCCGCATCCGTCGATCTTAGCAGCCTCGTCCAGCTCAAGCGGCAGTCCCATGAAGAACTGTCTCATGAGGAAGACGTTCCACGGGCTGGCTGCGAAGTAAGCTGCAACGGTCAGCGGCAGGTATGTTCCGTACCATCCGAGCTTTGTGTAGATGATGAAGCTCGGGATCAGGGAGACCTGTGCCGGAAGCATCATCGTCGAAAGCAGGACGATGAACATCCAGTTGCGGCCCTTGAACTTGAAGCGCGAGAAGCCGTATGCAACCAATGTCGATGACAGCAACGCACCGATGGTGTTGATTATGACCAGGATGATGGAGTTGATGACATAGCGTCCGAAATCACCCTTGGACAAGGCATCGGGATAGTTGGACCATGTGAACTTGACTGCCTTGACGCGCTGCTCTTCCGAAGCGGGGATGTCAAGGTAGACATCGTCGAGATTATCTTCATCCAGGTAGATCCACTGGCTTCCGACCTTACCGATCTTGGCCAGGTGGAGTTCCTTGCCGTTGACTTCCATCTCATAGACGGAATAAGGTGCGGTCTCGAGCCTCAGGTTCTTTGCATCGGAAAGCGATGCGACTGCATCATCGATGTGTTCCTGCTTGATGTTGATTCTCTTACCTTCGATCGGAACCAGGTTCTTGGCCATCGTCTTGATGACGTTCCAGAAATCTCCGGGTTTGACCTCGGGGACCGTTCGGCTGACCTGCTTGGATGACACGGAGCCTCCGAGCATCGAGACGACCGGGTAGACGATTGCCATGGCTGCAACTACGATGATGATTATTGCAACGATGGTTCTGCGTCTGGCAAGTCTGCGCTTGGTCATGACTCCGATCGAATCGGAGATGGCGAAGCCCCAGAGGAAAAGATTAATTATAACAAGGAAAAAAGCAATTATAATCATTTCTTCACCTCCGACTCATAGAAGACCCAGAGCTCTGATGACTTGAAGGTCAGCAGTGTCAGCAGAAGCACTATCATGAACAGGAACCAGGCCAATGCGGATGCATAACCCATGTTTCTGAACTGGAATGCGTGCTTGTACAGATACAGGTTGTAGAACATCGTCGAATCCGCAGGTCCTCCTTTGGTAAGAACCATAGGTTCGGCGAAGTACTGGAACATTCCGATGAGACCCATGATCAGGTTGAAGAAGAAGATCGGGGTCATCTGCGGAACCGTGACGTGGATCAGCTGCTGGAACTTGCTGCAGCCGTCGATCTCGGCAGCTTCGTAGAGGGCTGTGGGTATGCTCTGCAGACCTGACAGGTAAACGACCATACCTCCGCCGCATCCCCAGACCGAGAGGAAGAGGAAGCAGTACAGGGTGTACTTCGGATCCAGGAGCCACTGGGGACCTCGCAGTCCCGCGGTTCTCAGTATGAAGTTGATCATACCGTACTGGTCGTCGAACATTCCTCTCCACAGCATGGCGACTACGACACCGCTTATCATTGCCGGCAGATAGAAGATTGTTCTCCAGAACTTCATTCCGGGTATCTTCATATTAAGAAGATAAGCGAGCATGAAGCCGGCGAACAGACCCAGCGGCAGACTCATGACACCGAACTTGACGGTGATCCAGAGGCTGTGCCACATCTCGCCTTTGGTGAACATCTTCGCAAAATTCGAAAAACCCACCCACTTGGGAGGGTTGATCGTGTCATAATCCGTAAAGGCAAGATACATCGAGAATACCATCGGCAGGAATGTGAATACCAAGAAGCCGATGATCCAGGGGGTTATGAAAGCATAACCCCATCTGGCATATCGTTCAGATTGCGGAATAATCCGTCTTTCTTTACTCATATGATTACCTTAAATATTATTTAGCTGCCCAGTACTCATCGAGGATGTACTGAACTTCGTCGTTCAGATCCTCTGCGACCTGCTCCGGTGTGTCGTACAGACCGCTGATGATGCTGGCCATGGCGAACTCCATCTCATCCCAGACCTGTGAGTAACCCGGGACCCAGCTCTCGTTGTTCGGATTGTCTGCGTATGCACCGGCATCCAGGAGAACCTGCCAGCTGATGTTGGGTCTCTCGGCCTTCTGCTCGTCGAGCCACTGTGCCTGGAGTTCCTTCATTGCGGGGATTCCACCGTAGTTGTGGTTCAGCTTGGAGTAGATCTCGTCGCTGAAGAGCCACTTGTAGACTTCCCAAGCCTCATCAGGATGCTTGCTGCTCTTGGTGATGACGAAGGTGTCGATGTTGGTTGCGGAAACGACGTGACCGTCCATTGCGGGAATTGCACCGATGTTCCAGCTGAAGTTGGCATCCCAGGTCTCGAATGCATAGCTCATCCAGGAGAATGTCTCCCAGACACCGAGTCTGTTGGATCCGAGCGGGTCGGAGTCACCGAACAGGGATGCGCCGGCGGCAGCGTCAGATCTGGGTCTGACCTTCTCTACATAAATCATTCTCTCAAGCTCTGTGAAAGCCTTGATCCATTCGGGACTGTTCATGGTAGCTGTCTTGTAGTCGTCCGACATTCCGAGTGCAACGCTCTTGCCGTTCTCATCGAAGAACTTTCCTACCCATGCTCTCCACGGAGACCAGTCGGTTCCGTCATAGCCGTACTGTACGACGTTGTCCATGTCGAAGTCAGGATCGTTGGCGTCTGCTCCCCACATGTCGAGGGTCATGATCCTTGCCTGCTCGTAGAGCTTGTCATATGTCCAGTCAGCAGTACCCCACTCCTCTGGCGGATACTCGAGACCGGCTCTGTCGTAGATGTCCTCGTTGTAGAACAGTGCGGAAGGATAGTAACCGATCGGAAGACCGACGAGCTTTGTCTCGCCGTCGACATTGTAGCGGTTGCTCTCGACAAGAGCTTCGTCATAGTCGGAAAGATCAATGTTGTCTCTCTTGATGTAGGGTTCGATATCGAGCCACTGGTCGATGAACTGCGCAACACCCATGATACCGACAGGTCCGCAGATATCCGGGCTCATACCGGCTGCGACGAGGGTTGTGAACTTTGTTGCTGCATCTGCATACGGAACTGTGAGGAACTCAAGCTCGATTCCCTTCTCTTTTCCGATTGTGTCATTGAACTGCTTCTGGAGCTCTTCATGAACAGCAATCTGTGAGGGGTCGGTACCTGTTCCGAATCCGACCATGATCTGAATCTTCACCTTCTCCTTGGCCGGAGCCTTGGCTGAGGTGGATGATGAGGATGAACCGGAATCCCCCTTGCTGCATGATACAATCATGACCATTGCAAAGCAGAGCAGGATTGCCAAAAGGACAGTAAGTGTTTTCTTCATTTTTTTCTCCTTCACTCCTTTTATTGCTTTCCGTCGCCGTCAGGCGCACATACGTACACTAAACAAAAAATTTGACAAGTGCATTTTTATGGTGTATTCTCTTTCGTGAAAAGTCAAGAAGAATTTTCACGTTAAATCTGACAGTTTTTCAGATTTTGTCTTTTATAATGTCTTTTAAAACATGTATTTGTATTTTTAGATATTTTGAGGGGCATGCGTGAAGGTTCAAAATTCCTTTTCACGTTAAAACGGAGAAATTCATTGCAATCGCTTTCAACGGTGCAATCATGCTTTACGGAGGGTCCAATGGCAAGAAAGAAAACATTGAAGAACAACGGCGACTTCAGTTTCCTGAAGAACGGTGACGTATGTATCCGCGAAGAAAAGGGTAACATGACTCGCGAACCCTGGCTCATGCTTCAGACAAGACGCAACCAGGAACCGACGAAGACCCTCTGCTGGGGAATTACCAACAACGGCTCCGCATTCGCAAGAATCGGAACACAGGAAGGAGACCTGGTAAACGGTTTCGTTCACGAGGATCCCTACAAGTGCCGCCAGCTCGGCTCCTTCATCTATTTCAAGGAGGGAGACAAGTACTTCACCGACTGCTGGTACCCCATCCTTCACGATGACCAGAAGCTGCAGACCACCTACTCCTTCGGCTGCGTGACCCGCGAGACAAGCTACATCGGCCTCGATGTCAAGACCAGATGCTTCATCCCCAACGAGTATGATGCAATGGTCCAGCTGGTAACCGTAAAGAACAACGAGGACCGCGAGCGCAAGATCCAGGTCTTCGGAGTCAACCCCGTAAACGTCGGAGACGCCAGAGGCATCCAGTTCTCCGGTTTCAACTCCCTCATGATGGCAGGAGGTTTCCCCGATAAGAAGCTCAACGGCCTCATCTGGTTCAACGGCTACGGAATCCCCTTCGAGGATGACGAGGACGAAGATCTCGGCATGTTCGGAAAGCTTCTCTATCACAGCGCAAGCGAACAGCTGACACAGTTCAGCATGAGATATGAGGACTTCGTCGGACATTACAGCCGCAACATGGCAAACCCGCTGGCCCTCGAGACAGGTGTTCTCCCCTGCAAGCCCGCACAGGAGTCCACAAGCTCACTCTCCGTCGTATGCTTCGACATCACCGTCCCCGCAGGCGGATGCAAGACCTTCACGATCTTCAGCGTCGCCGGCAGCACCGACAACTACTACCGCAAGAACAAGAAGGAGTTCAAGGCCATCGAGGCCAAGCTCTCCGACGTCAAGATTGCAGAGTCAATGCTCGAGACAGTCCTGCACGACTGGAATGCAGACTTCGACAAGCTGCGCTTCAAGGTTCCCGGAAACAAGCTCTTCGGACCGTCCTTCCGCTGGATCCAGTACCAGTGCGCAATGGTTCTCAACCTCAACAGAATGAAGAGCCGCTACCACTCCGGCTTCGAGTATGGCTTCGGCTTCCGCGATATCCTTCAGGACATCCTTGCAGGCCTTGCACTGGACAGCGCAAAGACCAGATCCTTCATCAAGTACATCGGCGAGCAGATGTTCTCCGACGGCCGCACATACCACAACTTCTATGTCTCGGCCCCCGGAACCCTGGACTTCCATGCCTGTGACGATCCCATCTGGTTCATCCTCGCAGTCTGCGAGTACATCAAGGAAACCGGAGACCTCAGCCTCCTCGACGAGGTTGTCCCCTATGCCGATGCCAAGGAGAACATGCCGGCTGCCGAAGGAACGATCTTCGAGCACTGCCAGATGGCACTCTCCCAGGTCTGGACCAACAGCTTCGACGGTATCCCCATCATGTTCGATGCAGACTGGAACGACGACCTCTCAGGCTATGAGGATCACGGCTCGGTCATGGCTGCCATGCAGCTCTACAAGGCCAACATGGAGTTCGCAGAGCTCTGTGAACTGATCGGAAAGGCCGATATCGCCAAGGACAGCAGAAAGAAGGCCCAGATTACAAAGGACACCGTAGAAAAGTACTGCATCGACTCCACAGGAGCCTTCATCAGACTCCTCGGACCGGGCAAGGACAAGAGCCAGGACGCAGGTTCGGCAGATACCGACGGCAGACTCTTCCTGGAGCCCACCGCATGGGCACTCTTCAGCGGACTTGCAACCGTGGACGAGTTCAAGGCCAGCCAGAAGCAGGTCGAGAAGAAGCTGGTCGCCAAGGGCGGAATCGCACTGTGTACCGCTGACTACACCCTCGCAAAGGGCAAGGCTCCGGTAGACTACACCGCATGGAAGCGCAATGCACCCGGAAAGAAAGAAAACGGAAGCTTCTTCCGCCACACCGAGAGCTGGTTCATCGCTTCACTGTGCTATGCAGGTGAAGGAACCAAGGCATGGCAGTACTTCTACAACACTCTGCCTGCAGTCTGTGCCAAGGACGATCCGTTCAACTACAGCTGCGAGCCGTTCGTCTTCCCCGAGTACGTCTGCAGCCCCGCCAGCATCGACTACGGCAAGGGCGGCCACACATGGCTTACCGGAACCGCTCCCACCAGAGAGCGCGTGCTCTGCGAGAACATCTTCGGAATCAGACCCAACTACAAGGGACTGGAGATCGACCCGTGCGTTCCTTCCACATGGAAGAAGTTCACTGCAGTCAGACCGTTCAGGGGTTCCGAGTTCTCCATCAAGTACGTCAATGACAAGGGCGTCGAGAGAGGAGTTTCCGAGATCCTCGTTGACGGCAAGAAGATCGACGGCAACATCATCCCGCTGTCATTCTGTGACGGAAAGAGGCATTTCGTAGAAGTAAAGATGGGCTGACAGCCCTCTTCGGAGCAATAAATGAAAAATCTCAAAGGTATTAATTTCTTTGGTACCGATGGAATAAGAGGGAAGGTTTCCACACAGGAGGCCTCCCCTCTTGATTCTTTGGACCTCTTTTTGAGCGAAACGCTCATCACACCGACTCTGATCGATCTCGCAGTCAGGGCCTTCGTACGCATGGTCGGAGGCAATGCCTCTTCCACCTTCGCAACAGGTTCCGACGGCCGCGACAGCGTCACGGGCAACGCCCTGGTCGATGCCATGAACAAGGCCTTTGCATCCTGCGGAGGCAACGTCGACTACCTCGGCGTGGTCCCCACCCCGGTTGTCCCGCTGCACCAGCTGGAGCACGGATGCCTCGGAGCTGCGATGCTGACCGCAAGCCACAACCCGTCCAACCAGAACGGCATCAAGTTCTTCATCGACGGCAAGAAACTCCTCCCCGAGGACAAGATGGGCGACTACACGCTCTCTGCCATCATGGTTGAGCTTGCCCAGTCCGAGGAAAAGCCCTCTGTTCCTGCAGGTACGGTCAGAACCGTGGACTGCACACAGCGTGTGGCCACCCTCATGGACAGCTGCGTTGATGCAAAGCGCATGAAGGACATCCACTTCATCATCGATACCGCTGCAGGCGCATGGACACGCTATGCAGATGCCTTCTTCTCAAGAAACGGCATCCCGTTCACCCGTGTCTCCGCCGATGAGCAGGGCTACAACATCAACAGCCACTGCGGTGTTGCGGAGATCGAGGGCCATGACAGCTACACCAGAGAGCAGGCAGAGTTCGCACCGGTCATCGTGAAGACCCTCTTCGAGAACCCCGCCTCCTACGGAATCGTGACCGACGGTGACGGAGACAGAGGCATGCTCCTGAAGTATGACGGCAGCACGGACTGCGTGAAGGTCTACGACGGAGACGAGGAATCCTTTTTGGTGCTCTCGCTTCTGAAGGCC
>JAGCUM010000082.1 GCA_017962865.1 Spirochaetales bacterium | reverse complement strand
TTCATCCCTCATGCTCAGAGAACACGCAGATGCCGACGGTGAACGCGTCGATATCGTCTTCAAGGGAGAGAACGGCCACAATGCATTCCTTCTCTACTGGGGTGATGACCTCTCAAGTCCGGTTCTGGACACATTCTCTTACGTCGTAGATGGACAGAAGGTGATTTTCACCAACGACTACACCGACCCCAACGGCCACAAGTTCACAGTGGTCAAGACCTTCGAGTTCAAGGACGGTGAGTATCTGTTTGCAGTAACGGTCGATCTTGTCGGCGGTTCGGATTTCAAGGGAATCGGCAACCTCAACGGCTATGCCTATACCCTTGCTTTCGAGCCCCAGGTCGGACCTGCCTTCAAGCAGATGAAGAACAACAACTACGACTACAGACGTGTCTACATCGACGGATACAACAAGAAAGGCAAGCTCAAGAAGAGCATGGTCAAGTTCTCCGACGGAACATACTACACGACAGGACAGCTGCAGTGGCTCAGCGTCACCAGCAAGTACTTCACGGTGGTAGGACTTCCCAAGGACAATACCCTTGCTTACAAGTATTCCGCACTGCAGACCACAGGCGGGGAGATTGCCCAGACCGACAGTCTGTACTTCTCGAGACCGGAGACGTTCGATTCCTCGAGCGACACCATCTACTTCTATGCAGGACCTCAGCTGAAGAAGTATCTGAACTCCTACTACAGCGGAATGGATAATGCATGGGGCCTCAGAAGCACCAACCTCGATGCCGCAATGGAAAGCGGATCGATGTTCGGATGGCTTGAGAACATCCTCAAGTGGATGCTCACGCTGCTCTACAAGATCATTCCCAACTACGGTGTCGGAATCATCCTGCTGACCATCATCATCAAGATCATTCTCTGGCCTCTTTCCAGAAAGAGTGCAGCCTCTACGGCAAAGATGTCCGCCCTGCAGCCCAAGATGAAGGAGCTCCAGACCAAGTACAAGGACAACCCGCAGAAGCTGAACCAGGAAACCGCAGCCCTCTACAAGCAGGAAGGCGTAAGCCCGCTCGGAGGATGTCTTCCGATGCTGCTGCAGTTCCCGATCCTGATTGCCATGTACGGACTGCTCAACAAGCACTTCGAGCTTCGCGGTGCATTGTTCATCCCGGGCTGGATTCCCGATCTCTCGGTTCCCGAGACGATTGCGACCCTCGGTTTCAATATCCCGCTTCTCGGAAACGAAATCCACCTGCTGCCGATCCTGTACACAGCCAGCATGATCTTCTCGATGAGGATAACACAGGCCCAGAACAGTACTGCCGGACAGGGTAAGGGAATGATGTTCTTCATGAACTACGGAATGCCGATTCTGTTCTTCTTCATCCTCTACAGCGCACCGTCGGGACTGCTTCTCTACTGGATGGCTCAGAACATCCTGTCCATGGCCCAGCAGTTCTACACGAACAACAAGCTGAAGAAGAATCCGAATGCCTTTGACAAGAAGGGTGCTTCCGGTGACAAGGTTCCGGATGCCGTGAAGAGATACCAGGAAAGGCTGAAGAAGCTTGAGGAAGCAAAGGCTGCCGCAGCAAAGTCCAACAAGAACAAAAAGAAATAAGAGCGATAGCTCAGAGGATATATATGACAAGAGAATTTGAAGGAAAAACCGAGCAGGATGCCATCAATCAGGCTATAGAAGCTCTGCATATTGAAAGAGAGGATTTCGATGTCGAGATCCTGGACAACGGCAGAAGGGGCCTCTTCAAGAAGGCCAACGTGAAGATCCGCGTTCATATCGATTCCATGCAGGATGAGGATGACAGCAAGCCGTTCATTCCCGAGGATGAAGATGACAAGGCAGGCTACGCCGAGGATTCAGAGCCGGAAGAGGATGAGGACGAAGAGGACCTGGAGCCCAACGAGGAGCTCGAGAGTCAGGTCTGTGCTTTCATCGACGAGATGATCGCCCATATGGGGTATGAGGCAAAGACAACCGTTTCCTCCAGAAAAGGAAAGAAGGTCAACCTCGACATCGCAAGCGAATCCTCCAACATCATCATCGGACGCAAGGGAAAGAACCTCGATGCAATCCAGGTGCTTGCCAATGTGTTTGCCGGAAAGATCGACAGCGAGCGCAAGATCATCGTTGATTCCGAAGGCTACAGGATCCGCCACGAAGAGCAGATCATCAAAGAGGCTTACAGGACAGCAATGCAGGTCAGAAAGTCCGGCAGAAGCCGCCTTCTCGAGCCGATGAATCCGTACGAAAGAAGGCTTGTCCATACTGCACTCAATGATGTCACAGGTATCGAGACAAAGAGCGAAGGTGAGGGACTCTATAAGCAGGTCCGCGTCATCTGCAAGCGCAAGAGATACTAATTGAAGGAAACGGATTTACACCAAAAAGCGAAAAACGACGAATAATGGTGAAGGATTTACACCAAAAAGAGGATATTTCGTAAAAATGGTGTAAATCTAGATTGCTGAAATCCGTCTTTTCAGGTCGGGAATCTTCTCTTCGGAGAATTGAGCCCCGACCTGTTTTATTATCTGGCCGGCAAGCTCGGAGGCGATGTTTCCGCTGCGGACTATGTCCATGCCGTTGCAAAGGCCGTAAAGGAAGCCTGAGGCGTAGGTATCGCCTGCACCGGTGGTGTCTACGGGTGTCTCCGGACCCTGCACGGGGATTTCGTATACAGTGCGCCTGTAGCTTATGAAGGAGCCTTTCTTTCCGTTCTTCACTATGGCTGTCTCACAGAGTTTGCCCATTGTCTTGCAGCATTCGTACGGATCGTAGTTGTCGAAGAGCATGCGGGCCTCTTCCTTGTTTGCAAACACAATGTCGCAGTGGTTTTCAATCAGATTCAGGAAGGCATCGTGGTATCGGCCTACGGCAAAAGGATCGGCAATGTCGAATGATACCCTCACGTTGCTGCGCTTTGCGATCTCAAGCGCCTTGCGGATGGCTTCCATCTGGTTCTTCGTGTCCCACATATAGCCCGTGAAGTGGAAGAAATCGGCCCGTGCGACCTCCTCTTCGATGACATCGTCCGGACAGAAGTCCCGGTTGGCCCCGAGATAGGTGTTCATGGTACGTTCGGAATCCGGGGTTATGAGGATTATGGATGAGCCCGTCACGTTGGCATCGGAGACTGCGAGGTTGTCTCTCACGCCCAGGGAACTGAGCCGCTCGCGGTAGATCGAGCCGTACTCGTCCGTTCCGACCTTGCCTGCCAGGGTCGATTCTATGCCCAGGGCCGAGAGTGTGATTACGGTGTTCGGACAGCTTCCCCCGCAGGAGAAGGCAGGATGCTTGGTCCTGATGAAGTCTGTCAGTTCCAGCCTTTTCTCAAGCGAGATGAGGTTCATGGTGCCCTTATAGAGGCCCAGAGCCCTCAGTTCCTCGTCCGAGACGTTGACTATTACGTCGATGAGAGGGTTTCCTATACCGTAAACGATTCCCTTGCTGTTCTTCATTTTCCGTCCCCGGCTTTCAAAGGGGTTCCGTAGCCTGAATCAGATAATCCCTGGAGCTTTCCTCGACCATCGGCAGAAGCATGTCGCGCACCCAGCGGTGGTATTCGTTGACCATATCCGTTTCCTGCTCGGTGAGCATCTCCTTCACTATCAGCTCCCGTTCATACGGGCAGCAGGTAAGGACCTCGAAGGTATAGAACTTGCCGAATTCGGTCTCGGTTGCTTCGGTTACGGCAACGAGGTTTTCTATTCTGATGCCGTGGCGTCCTTCCTTGTAGAGGCCGGGCTCATCGCTCAGGACCATGCCGGGCTCAAGCGCAACGGGCTCTCCCGTTCCCTGCTTTGAAGATACCCTCTGGGGTCCTTCGTGCACGGAAAGACGGTGTCCGACTCCGTGACCTGTGCCGTGGAAATAATCCATGCCCCTCTGCCAGAGGAACTGGTGGGCAAGGGCATCCAGCTGATGGCCTGTGGTTCCCTTGGGGAAAACCTGCGAAGAAAGGGCGAGGTGGCCCTTGAGGACAAGCGTGTAGTCTTCCTTCTGTTCCTGTGTTGCCTCTCCGAAGAGCAGGGTTCTGGTTATATCGGTGGTTCCGCAGGTGTACTGTCCGCCGGAATCGAGAACAAGGAGTCCGTTTCCGCAGATCGGTATATCGGTTTCTTCTGTTGCACTGTAGTGGACGACCGCACCGTGGGCTCCGAAACCTGCAATGGTGCTGAACGAGGGTCCGAGGTATTCCTCCTCGAGCTCACGTTCGTCCGAAAGCGCCTTGGCGATGGAAAGCTCGGTGAAATCGAACTCGTCGCGCTTTACCAGGGCAAGGAAGTTCATCAGTGCAACACCGTCGAGGATGTGGGCGACCCTCATTCCGTCAAGCTCGGTCTCGTTCTTTACGGCCTTCATATCGGTTGAATACTCGCGTCCGTTGGAAAGCTTTACGTTCTCTGCCTTGTCCAGAGCATTCTTCATCTTCATGTTTATACGCTCGGGATTGATGCGTACAGTTACATTCTTCAGTGTAGAAAGCTCGTCTGCAACGGAATCATAGGGCAGAACCTCATAGCCTTGGGGCTTCGTGTCCGTAAATCGTGCAATCGGAGTAAAGAGCTTCACGCTGTCCGATCCTATCAGAAGATGGGCAAGGAAGACCGGTGTATCGCTGATGTCGTTTCCCCGGAGGTTCAATATCCAGGCAATATCGTCAAGGCTGGAAATGAGCTGGTAATCTTCCTTGTTCTGATGGCCTCTTTCTCGCAACTTGGCAATTTTTTCATGCACACTTAGGCCTGTCAGGCTATCGTCTAGACTTAAAACCGGATTCTCCGGCATTGCCGGGCGGTCAGGCCAGATCGAATTGAGAAGGTCATCCGTAGCCACGATATCAAGACCCTTGCTTTTGTATCTGTCCATTGCGGCGATCATCAGGGTCTCCGCGGAGATTCCGATCTTCTGTCCGTTTCCGAAGTTCTCCGTCAGAAAGTCCATGGGTCTGGTGGCTTCGGGACCGTCGAGCTTTCTCATCTCGAACACGGTTCCCTTGATCTGGTCCGCACACTGTACGAAATATCTGGAATCGACCCAGATGAGTGCCTTGTCCGTTGTCACGATTACGGTTCCTGCGCTGCCGGAGAAGCCGCTGATCCAGTGTCTCGATGACCATCTGGGGCAGACATATTCGCTCTGATGGGGATCGGTTCCGTTGATGATCCAGGCAGAGAGTCCTGCCTTTGCCATTTCACGCCTTAAGGCATCAACCTTTTCGTTTATTTGCATTCTTGTTCCCTTTTCCCTTTGCTTTCGGGTATGTGACAGGTTTTCCCTTGAATGAGTAGATTATCATGGCCGCACCGGCGACTATCATCAGGAAACAAAGGATCTGTCCCATGGATATGTTGAGTACGGACTTGAAGAGGGCTGTCGGCTCGGTTTCCTTTCCCAGGGCAATTACGAAACCAATCTGGCTGTCCGGCTCGCGGAAGTA
>JAGCUM010000081.1 GCA_017962865.1 Spirochaetales bacterium | reverse complement strand
CCTCTTGTCCTGCACGGCGGAAGCGGAACAGGAGACGAGAACATCTCCAAGGCCTGCAAGATGGGAATCACCAAGGTCAACGTAGCCAATGAGCTCATGAAGGCCAGCTTCGATGCCCTCGAGGCATACGGAATGGAAGGCAACAGGGCCTACAAGTTCTGGCCGGTTCTCGAGGAAGGCTACAGGAAGCAGGTCGCACACCTGTTCGAAGTGTGCGGATGCGCGGGCAAGGCTTGGCAGGCAAGGCAGGTCGTCACCGCCAAGTTCATGAAATAACCGGATTCATATTTCCGAAAAGGAATGATGATAGAATTCAAATCTTGAAAAAGGAGAGAGAGACATGAAAAAAACGATTTCACTACTGTTGGTTCTTGCTCTTGCAGTATCATTCTGCTTTGCAAACGGAGCAGCTGAATCAAAGGCCCCTGCTGCCCAGGTCGAGTACAAGGATACCGCGGTCATCGGTTTCCAGACAAAGACCTCAAGCATCAGCCCGCCCACCCAGACAAGTGTCATGCACAGGCTGTTCTTCAACCTCACTCACGACACCCTGGTGGATTATGACGAGGAAACCTCAAGCCTTAAGCCGGCCCTTGCCAAGTCCTGGACTGCAAGTGACGATTTCAAGGTCTGGACATTCATCCTCAGAGACGATGTCTACTTCCACAACGGAGAGAAGTTCACCGCCGATGACGTTCTCTTCACATGGGAATATGCAAAGGACGATGCCAACACGAACGCCACCGTCAAGACAACCTACAACAAGATCGAGGCAGTCAACGTAATCGATGACGCAACCGTCGAGATTGTCCTGAAGAACGGTGACATCGACTTCCTGTACACCTATTCGAACGAGAGCTACTCCGTTCTCAACAGAGAGGCAGTCGCTGCCGATGCAGAGAAGGGCCCCGGAATCGGAACAGGTCCGTATGCAAACGATGAGTTCGTAGTCAGCGATCACACCACACTCCAGCGCTGGGATCAGTACTGGGGAGAGCTCGCACCGACCAAGACCCTCGAGTTCAGATTCATCTCCGATGCAACAACAAGACTTGCAGCCCTCGAGGCAGGTGAGATCGATGTCTGCCAGGGACCGAACAACACCGAGCACGGAATCATCAGGGCAAACGATGACCTCGTCCTCTATGTCTGCCCCGGAATGAACCTTACATTCCTCGCATTCAATTCCGAAGTTGCGGCTCTCAACGACCCGAACCTCCGCCTTGCAATTGCCTATGCAATCAACAACCAGGAGATCATCGACGGTGCTGCATCCGGTGTCGGATCCGTTTCCGACGGCATGTGGGGATTCTTCACCTACGGTTACTACGATGACTGGGCAGGTGCAGGACTTGCTTCATATCAGCCCCAGAACATCGAGAAGGCCAAGGAGTATCTGGCAAAGTCCAACTATCCCAACGGCGGCCTGACCATCAGAATGACATGTAACAGCGCATGGACGGTCGGAGCACTCCAGATCATCCAGGCTCAGCTCAAGGCTCTGAACATCACCGTCGAGGTCCAGCAGCTTGACAGTGCAGGTTTCACCAGCATGACGAAGGCCAAGGAGCACGAGGTCGTCATCCAGTCCGCAGCTCTTACAGGTGCCGGCGGAGATATGGCCAAGTTCTTCACAGCGGGCAACACTGCCAACACCGCTACGTATAACAACGATAAGGTCACAGAGCTGTTCAAGCTTGCAGGTGTCGAGAAGGATGATGCAAAGAGACAGGACTACTACAAGCAGATCCAGCTGATCATCCACGAAGAAGCCCCGTACATTCCTCTGTACTACGCAGGAACAGGCGTGGCTTACTCCAAGAAGGTCTCCGGTGCTGTCTGGAACGGTTCCGGTAAGTTCGACTATTCACAGGTCAAGGTAGAGAAGTAATTCCGTCCGACCCGGTTCTGCCGTACCGTTCTGCGGTGCGGCAGACCTGTTTTTATTTCCGGAGGTATGGAAGATGCTGAGGTATGCCATCAAGCGTCTGCTCCTGATGATTCCCGTAATCATAGGAGTATCATTCCTTATCTTCTTCATCATGGACCTTGCTCCCGGCAACATCATCGATACCAAGATCGCCGAAGAGAGCATGACCGATGAGGAAGCAGAAATGCTCAGGGAGCAGTACAATCTCAACGGCTCCATGATTTCCCGTTACTTCAAGTACATGGGAGGTCTCGTCAGGGGCGACCTGGGCAAATCCTACATAACCGGTAAGCCGGTTCTCGAAAGCTACATGGAGAAGCTGCCTGCAACCATAGTTCTTGCCGCTGCATCCATTCTGGTTTCCGTCATTATCTCGATTCCGCTCGGAATCTACTCCGCAATCAAACGCGGCACTTTCCAGGACAATACGTGCATGGTCCTGAGCTTCCTGGGACTTTCCATTCCCAACTTCTGGCTCGGTCTCATGCTTATCATAACAATCGCGCTGAACGTCAAATGGATCCCCACCAGCGGATTCAGGGGCATTGCCAGCGTCATTCTTCCCGCCATCACGGTAGGAACCGGCCTTACGGCCACACTTGCCAGAACAACCAGGTCCTCGATGCTGGATGTCCTCAATCAGGACTATCTCAGGACCGAGAGGGCCAAGGGAAACAGCGAATTCCGCGTAGTCATGCGCTACGCGCTGGTCAACGCGCTCATTCCCATCATCACCATCGCAGGAGGACAGTTCGCCGCCTGTCTCGGAGGCTCGGTCCTCACGGAGACGATCTTCGCCTGGCCGGGAGTCGGGCGTCTGATCATAGACAGCGTGAACTCGCGAGATGTGCCTATGGTTGTAGGCTGCATAATCCTGAAATCATTCAGCATCGGACTGGTCGTCCTCTGCGTCGACCTTCTGTATGCCGTAATCGACCCGAGAATCAAAGCCATGTATGCAAGAGGCAGAAGGAGGAACAAATGAGCAAGAAAAACGATACTCCCGAGCTTCTGGTATCCAAGAAATACGTAAGACAGAGCCAGATCCGCATCATCCTCCACAACCTGAGGAAGAACAAGGGTGCCATGATCGGCCTTGCCATCATAACGGTCCTGGTTCTCGTGTCCTGTTTCGCCGATGTCCTTTTCGATTACGATACGGAGATCGCGGGACTGAATATAAGCGAGAAACTCATCCGTCCGTGCAAGGAACACCTCTTCGGAACCGATGACCTCGGACGCGACATTTTCAAGCGTGTCCTATACGGTGCAAGGTACTCTTTGGGGGTCGGATTTGCGGCTACCATGATAGGAATGTTCATAGGAGTCATATTCGGGGCCATCGCAGGCTATTACTGCGGCCTTGCAGAAGACATCATCATGAGGCTCAACGACATCCTCTCGGCGGTGCCTTCGATCCTCATGGGAATAGTGATAGTCTCCGCCATGGGTGCGTCCACGTTCAACCTGATGCTGGCCATAGGAATAACCAGCGTGCCGCAGTTCGTACGAATAACGCGTGCTGCCGTCCTGTCCGTGCGTAACCAGGAATACGTCGAGGCCCTCAAGGCAACGGGAATGTCCGAAGCCAGGATAATCGCCTTCCACATCATCCCGAACTGCATGTCTCCGATCATCGTCCAGATCACCCTCAGAATCGCATCGGCAATCATCGCCACCTCATCGCTGAGCTTCCTTGGACTGGGTGTTCCGGTTCCGGCTCCGGAATGGGGAAGCATGCTCAACCTCGGAAGGTCCTACGTCAGAACTGCATCGTATCTGACGATCTTCCCCGGAATCGCAATCCTGATTACGGTTCTTGCATTCAACCTCCTGGGCGACGGCCTGCGTGATGCCCTGGATCCGAAACTGAGGAAATAGGGGGCCGGAATGAAGAAAGACAATGAAATCAGAAAAGACGACATAGCCCTCGAACTCAAAAACCTGCGCGTCAAATTCGTTCTTGAGAAGGAGACCGTCGAGGCAGTCAACGGAATAGACATTACCCTCAGAAGGGGCCGCACGCTGGGCCTAGCCGGTGAGACCGGTGCCGGAAAGACCACCACGGCCCTGTCACTGCTGAGACTTGTACCGCACCCGGGACAAGGCGAATGCGATTCGCTGAGAGTCGAGGGAAAGGATGTCCTGAAGATGTCTGCCAAGGAACTCGAGAAGTTCCGCGGTTCGGACCTTGCCATGATATTCCAGGATCCGATGACCTCGCTCAACCCAGTTTTCACCGTTGGAAAGCAGATTGCGGACACCATCATGCTTCACAATCCCACCACGAAGGAAGATGCCATGAACCGGGCCGAGAAGATGCTCGAGCTAGTGGGAATTCCTGCCGTGAGAGCCGTCGAATATCCGCACCAGTTCTCCGGAGGCATGAAGCAGCGCGTTGTCATAGCCATCGCCCTTGCATGCAATCCGGGGGTCCTGATAGCCGATGAGCCGACTACGGCCCTCGATGTGACCATCCAGGCTCAGGTCCTTGCTCTGATGAAGAAGCTGCGTGATGAGCGCGGAATGTCCATGATAATGATCACCCACGATCTGGGAATCATAGCGGACGTGTGCGATGAGGTTGCAATCATGTATGCGGGAAGAATCGTTGAGTACGGAACCCTGAAGGATGTCTTCAACCACACCAAGCATCCGTACACGGAGGGACTGTTCAACTCGCTGCCCAACATCCGCAACCGCTCGGAAAGGCTCAAGCCCATCCCCGGCCTCATGCCCGATCCGTCAAACCTGCCCAAGGGATGCGCCTTCGCTCCCAGATGCCGCTATGCAACTGAGGCCTGCCGCGCAGCAAGACCTGTCGACAGGATGGTTTCCGATACCCACATGGTTGCCTGCACGGCATACGACGACCCGGACTTCAAGATCGATCGTCCGGAAAAAGACTGATGAGAGGCATTTATGGCTGAAAACATTTTGGAAGTAAGGAATCTCAAGAAATACTTCAAGACGGCCAGGGGAATGCTCCATGCCGTCGACGATATCAGTTTCACCATTGAAAAAGGCCATACGCTGGGAATAGTCGGCGAATCCGGATGCGGAAAGACGACCACCGGAAGATGCATCCTCAGGCTGGTTGAGCCCACAAGCGGCGAAATCAGGTTCGAGGGAAAGGATATCATGAAGCTCAACAGGGGCGAACTGAAGAAGATCCGCAAGGACATGCAGATAATCTTCCAGGATCCGTTCTCCTCGCTGGACCCCAGATACACAATCAACCAGACGCTTTCGGAGACCCTCAAGTTCAACAAGATCGTGACCGGCAAGAAGGCAATCGAGAACAGGGTCCTGGAGCTGATGGAGACCGTAGGTCTTGCCGAGAGGCTGATCAACACCTATCCGCACGAGCTTGACGGAGGAAGGCGCCAGAGAATAGGAATCGCAAGAGCCCTTGCCATGGAGCCCAAGTTCATCGTCTGCGACGAACCCGTTTCCGCCCTTGATGTCTCGATCCAGGCACAGATTCTGAACCTGCTGGAGGACCTTCAGGACAAGCTGGGTCTATCCTACATCTTCATTACCCATGACCTTGCCGTCGTGAACCACTTTGCAGATGAGATTGCAGTCATGTATCTCGGACAGATTGTCGAGAAAGCCCCCACGGAGGAGCTTTTCAACAATCCCGTTCACCCCTATACCAGGGCTCTGCTTTCCGCAATTCCGATTCCGGAGGTCCTCGAGGAGCGCCCGCAGATCCTTCTTTCGGGAGAAATCTCATCACCGATAGAGCCCAAGGACGAGTGCCGCTTCGCAAAGCGCTGCATGTTTGCCTGTTACAAGTGCAGGGAGAAAAACCCCTGCCTGCAGGAGATTTCGACCGGCCACTTCGTTGCATGCTCAAGGGTCGGGGAGGTCTGATCCATGGAAAAGGCCGTCTATGACAAATACCTGAGGGACCTCGAAAGGCTGGTCAACACGGACAGCGGGCAGGATAACCCCGAAGGAATTATCGAGGTTGCCCGCTTCTTCGACAGGGAATTCAAGCTCATGGGATGGATAACATCCATGGATGAAGTCGGTGCCGTCGCCCCGTGCT
>JAGCUM010000080.1 GCA_017962865.1 Spirochaetales bacterium | reverse complement strand
ATGCTGGATACCGCCCTGAAGGTGAATGTGCAGCTTGCAAAGAGAATCGATACCGCGGTTCTCAACACCGCTCTCAAGGCCTGGGGCGAGGCCTACCAGCCTTCGCGTGGCGCAGAAGGGCACTTCAAGGTCTACTACGGCACCCAGATTTCCGCACAGCCCGTGAAGTTCCTCTTCTTCATCAACCGCAAGAAGGATTTCCCTCAGACCTACGTCCAGTATCTCAAGAACTGCATCAGACGCGATCTGGGTTTCAATGACATTCCCATCGAGATTGACCTGCGCGAAAGGGAGCGCAGCGAGAGAAACCACAAGCTGGGACAGAAGGCCAAGGTTAGACCTGCAGAGGAAAGGGAAGCCGTCGGAAAACCCAAAGCAACCCAGAAGCCCGCAGCAGGCGGCAAGGCAAAGGCAAAGCCCGCGGCAAAGAAAGTAGGCGCCAAGGCCAAGGCAATTGCCGTCAAGAAGGCAAGGGAAACCTACAGAAACAGCAAGACCGCAGCCAAAGGCACTGCAAAGAAGCCCGGAAGAAAGTGAAATACAAGGCCATCTGCTTTGACATCGACGGAACCCTCTATCCAATAGGCACCATGAACAGGCGCATCTTCCGTCTGAGTGTTTCCCATCCTCTATTCGGTTTGAAATACCGGAAGGCCAGACATGAATTCCGCAGGCATCAGGCTTCCTTCAGGCAGAACATCCCGTTCAGGTGGCGTGAGGCCATGATTGTCCGAAACGGGACGGGCGCAGAGGGTGAAGATGTGTTCTCCGAGGAAAGCTTCAGGGCAAAGTACGGAAGCACGTACGGCAGGCTTAACAGATGGGTCTATGACAAAATGGGAAAACTCTACGAGAAAACCGTCCCGTTCAAAGGTGTTGCCGAGACTTTTGCAAAGATCAAGAACAATGGCCTGAAAATCGGAGTCTTTACGGATTTTCCACTGTTTCATAAATTACAGGCCATGGATTTGGAAAAGTACGTGGATTTTGCCGCCTCGAGCGATGATGTGGGATACCTGAAACCAGATACACACTGTTTTGAATATTTGTTGTATAATCTTAAAATGGACCCCCAGGACGTGCTCTACGTGGGTGACAGCTATGAGAAGGACATAGTCGGTGCAACTGCCGCAGGTCTGGATGCAGTGCTGGTAAACGTGAAAGGGTACGTACCCGGAGATGACAAGGCCAAGTATCCGCTTGCCGAGGCTGTCTTCGGAACCTGGGATGAATTCGACAGATGGATTTCGGACCTTCTTGAGGCCTGAAGGACCCGATCATATAGGAGAACAGCTGATGCCAATATCTTCAATGCTTCCGATTCTGCTTCCGATAGCGCTCTTTTTCATCACCCTCATTATCATCTTTACACTCAGGGCGTCGGACAACCGGAGCCGCAGCCTCTCCACGGTCAAGAAGCTTCTGGACAACTACAGGGGCGATGTCGAGGCCAGTGACAACAACTTCAAGCAGTACGCCATAGAGCTTGAACAGACGGTTTCCCGAAAGGATCAGGAGGTCAAGAACCTGATCCAGACGGTAAACACCCAGCTGGGCGAGCTCAAGTCCTATTCCGAGGATCTCGTAAGGCTCAAGAACACCATGGAGACCTACAGGACAGCCCTCGAAGGCCTGGCCCTCCTGACCAAGGATGCCGACCTCAAGGTCCAGACGGTTCAGGATGAGGTCGACAGGCTGGACAAGGTCCGCGCAGTCATCGACGGCTTCAAGCAGGACATGAAGGATGCCGACGAGCACCTGCGCCGCCACGAGCAGCAGGTCATCCAGCTCGAGCGCGAATCGATAGACCACATGAACCAGGCTGTAAGCGAAACTGACAGCAACATGGACGAAGCCATCGAGAACCTCCACAAGGAGAGCGCCGAGGTCTTCACCGACTTCAAGGAGCGCACGGCCACCGAGACGGATTTCCGCCTGCGCAAGCTGGACGATGCCTTCCAGGCTGTCATCCACACCGTACAGCAGTTCTTCGGAGAGCTTGAGACCAAGATCGACGAGGCCCGCAATATCGCCGAGCGCCTCGAGGCCAAGGCAAAGACCTATGTCACCGTCACGCCTTCCGATCCCGTAGTCGAAGTCCCCAAGATGGTTGAGGCCGATATGGGTCAGAACAGCGAGGGCTTTGCCAAGACCGACCTCCGTGATGAGATCTCCGGTCTCTCCCAGGTTGCACCCGAGTCCGAAAAGCCCAAGGCCGACAACCTCCCCAAGTTCAAGGCTCCCAAGTTCACACCCAAGACCGATGAGGAGTACGAGCAGGAAGACTATGCCGATGACCTTGCCCCCGAAGAGGAGGATACCTACGGTGACGGCATTTCCGAAACCGATGACTTTGCATCCTTCGGCGGCGTGGAGGAAACCGACGAACTTCCGATCGGAAGCGGCGACCTTCGCAACATGGACATAATGGACATGGATCTCAAGAAGTGGGAGACATACGGAAAGGAAGAAGTCATCCCCTTCGATGATCAAACGTGATCAAACGTAAAAAACTCCCGGAATTACACCGCCTCGCCTCATTGCCGTGCAGATAGCACTGTCATTTCTGCTCGGCGTCGGCTTCCGGGGTCTTTTACGTTTGAGGGCGTGTTTTATATGGGTGTAGTGTAGGCTGAGTGCATGCACGAAGCCTTGACGTTTTGTAAACGTATATGTAACTTTGCTTTGTTAAAAGGACGAGAATATGAGCAAACATGAACATAAAGAAGAAGAAATCGTGAAGCAGGAAGAGGAGCTTCAGACCGAAGAGCAGGAGACAGTCCAGGAAGAGCAGACCGAGGAGGTCTCTCAGGAGGAGATCCTGCAGAACAAGGTTGCAGAGCTTGAGGCTGCAAACGCCGAACTCAAGGACCAGATGCTTCGCCGCCAGGCAGAGCTCGAGAATTACCGTAAGCGCCTCATCAGAGACAAGGAAGAGGCCGTACAGTTTGCAAACGAGAGTCTCATCCGCGATATCCTCGGTTTTCTGGACAACATGGACAGAGCTCTCGTCGCAGCTAAGAACGGCGGAGACATCAACGCCCTGATCGAGGGTTTCGAGATGACCCAGAACCAGCTGCTGAGCACCTTGGACAAGAACTGGGGGCTCAAGGGTATCGACAGTGTGGGGCAGGAGTTCGATCCGTCCCTGCACGAGGCATGCATGATGACAATCGATGAGAGTCTTGACAAGGAGACCGTCCTGGAGGAGTTCCAGAAGGGATATACGCTGCACGGCAGAGTCGTAAGGCCCTCGAAAGTCAAAATCGGCAAACCTGAATAAAAATATAGAGAGATTATTTGACGATTTGCTTGCTGATAATTAAATTATCGGCAGACATTAAAACTGATTTGAATTTAGGAGATTTGATATATGGGTAAGATTATCGGAATCGATTTGGGAACAACCAACAGCTGTGTTGCCGTGATGGAAGGCTCGGAGCCTGTCGTCATGGCCAATTCGGAGGGCCAGAGAACCACTCCGTCTGTTGTAGGATTCACTGCCAAGGGTGACCGCCTTGTCGGACAGCCGGCCAAGAACCAGATTGTCACCAATGCGGAGAACACTGTTTACTCGATCAAGCGTTTCATGGGACACAAGTACAACGAAGTTCCCAATGAGCTTTCAATGATTCCTTATAAGGTTATTTCGGGCAACAACGGCACCGTCAGGATCAACATCCGCGGAACCGAGTACAGCCCTGAGGAGATTTCTGCAAACATCCTCCAGAAGATGAAGAAGACCGCAGAGGATTATCTCGGCGAATCGGTAACCGAGGCAGTCATCACGGTTCCCGCATACTTCAACGATGCACAGAGACAGGCCACCAAGGATGCCGGAAAGATCGCAGGTCTTGAGGTCAAGAGAATCGTCAACGAGCCTACTGCCGCTGCTCTTGCATACGGTTTCGGCAAGGATGCTTCCAAGGACGAGAAGATCGCAGTCTACGACCTCGGCGGCGGAACATTCGATATTTCCATTCTCGAACTCGGCGACGGAGTCTTTGAGGTCAAGTCTACAAACGGTGATACACACCTCGGCGGAGACAACTTCGACCAGAGAATCATCGAGTGGATGGTTTCTTCCTTCAAGAAGGAGACCGGAATTGACCTGTCAACCGACAAGATGGCTCTGCAGAGACTCAAGGAAGCCGCAGAGAAGGCAAAGATCGAGCTTTCCAACTCGACATCCACAGACATCAACCTGCCGTTCATCTCGGCAGACGCAACAGGCCCGAAGCACCTGCAGATGACTCTCACCAGAGCAGCTTTCGAGCAGCTGATCGACGACCTCATCGAGAGGACTAAGATCCCCTGTCAGAACGCACTCAGGGATGCAGGCCTTACAGCTTCCGATATCGATGAGGTCATCCTTGTCGGCGGATCCACCAGAGTGCCCAAGGTCCAGGAGACCGTCAAGGCCCTGTTCGGCAAGGAGCCGCACAAGGGAGTCAACCCGGATGAAGTCGTTGCAATGGGCGCAGCAATCCAGGGCGGAATCCTCGGCGGTTCAGTCAAGGATGTCCTGCTTCTCGATGTCACACCGCTTTCACTTGGTATCGAGACCCTCGGCGGAGTCACGACAAGACTGATCGAGAGAAACACCACCATTCCTACAAGAAAGAGCCAGGTGTT
>JAGCUM010000079.1 GCA_017962865.1 Spirochaetales bacterium | reverse complement strand
TTCCTGATAGATCGCCACATGCATCGCGTGCTTTACGAGCTCATCGACTCCCTGGTTCTTTGCTGCGGAAATGGGCACAACCGGAACTCCGAGCATGCTCTCCATGGCGTTGATATCGACGCTTCCGCCGTTTGAGGTCATCTCGTCCATCATGTTCAGGGCAACGACCATCGGCATGCCAAGCTCCAGAAGCTGCATTGTAAGGTACAGGCTCCTGTCGATGCTGGTAACGTCGACGATATTGATTATGCAGTGCGGTTTGTGATGCAGGACGAAGTTCCTGGAGACGATTTCCTCACTGGAATAGGGGGACATGGAATAGATGCCGGGCAGGTCCGTGACGGTGGTGTTTGGCTGGCCTCTGAGAGGACCGTCTTTCCTGTCTACCGTAACGCCGGGGAAGTTTCCGACATGCTGGTTCGAACCGGTAAGCTGGTTGAAGAGGGTGGTCTTTCCGCTGTTCTGGTTTCCGACGAGGGCGAACCTTAGCTTCGTATTCTCCGGAAGAGGGTTCTCATCCGCGGGATCATGGTATTTGCCTTCTTCTCCCAAGCCTGGGTGTTCGATGGCTTTTTTCTGTACAGGCTGATCGTTTTCCTGCTTTTTTTCGATCAATGTGACGTCAATGTTGGCCGCATCCGCAAGTCTGAGCGTGAGCTCATAGCCATGGATGCGAAGCTCCATGGGATCGCCCATCGGTGCCAGTTTGATGAGCGTGACCTCCGCCCCAGGAATCATTCCCATATCCAGGAAGTGCTGCCTCAGCGCACCCGTTCCTCCGACGGCTGTAATTCGGGCGCTTTGTCCCGGTTTGAGTTCTCTAACTTTCATGGAAAGTATACTAAACCAGGCGACTGATTTTTGTCAATGAGGTTACGGACGGCGGTTTACGGACCTTTCTCCGGACAGGATCATCTCGTAGTCTTCGAGGTTCTTCCTGAGGAGGACCGGGGTGTTCAGCTCGTACGGGCATTTGGACTTGCAGAGGCCGCAGTCGACACAGTCGTTGATTTTGCGCATCTTGGCAATCCATTCATCGGTGAGGAACTTCGCACTCGGATTTCGTCTGATGAGCTGTATCATGCGTGCGCAGTCCTTTATGTCGATACCGACGGTGCAGGGCATGCAGTAGCCGCAGCTTCTGCAGAACTCGCCGCAGAGCTCCTCGCGGTCCTTGTCGATGATCTGTCGGATTTCATCCGTCATTGTCGGCGGATTGTCTATGCAGCTGATCCACTGATCGAGCTCGGTCTCCCTCTGGATGCCCCAGATGGGAATGACGTTGTCGAACTGGGCCTCGAAGGCATAACAGGCCTTGTAGTTGGTCAGAAGTCCTCCGGAGAGGCCCTTCATGGCGATGAAACCCATGTTGTGCTGACGGCATTTCTCCACCAGCTCCAGCTCCTGCTTGCCGCTGACATAGCTGAACGGGAACTGCAGTGTCTCGTAAAGACCGCTGTCGATGGCGGTGTGGGCAACGTGCAGCCGGTGATTGGTTATTCCGATATGGCGGACCTTGCCGCTCTGTTTTGCCTCTAGTATGGCCTCGTAGAGACCGGTTCCGTCACCGGGAAGAGGGCAGAAAGAAGGGTTGTGGAACTGATAGATGTCCACATAGTCGGTTTTCAGAAGCTCGAGGGTGGTTTCCAGATCCTTGCGAAGCTGGTCGCCTGTCTGGGCACCGGTCTTGGTGGCTATGTAGTAGCTTTCCCTCGGAATTCCCTCGAAGGCAAGTCCGATCTTCTCTTCGCTGTCAGTGTACCTGCGGGAGGTGTCGAAGAATCTGAATCCTGCTTTGTAGGCTTTTCTGAGCAGCATGACGGCATCCTCGGTTGAGATCCTCTGGATGGGCAGGGCTCCGAAACCGTTCTTGCAGACCTTTATTCCCGTGCTTCCGAGTGTAGCGAAATCCATCATTTTCCCCCTTCGATGTAGGACTTGAGTTCGTTTGCATCGACTTGCATGAATTTCCCCATATAACCCTTTGCCCTATGTCTCTTGTTTGCAAGATTGATTGTGAAATTCAATGCCGGATCGGCGCAGCTGATGACGCACTTAATGCTGTCGATATAGCGGCCGTCACCATCAACGATGACCTCACAGCTCTTCTTTGAGTGATATTTCATGTCGTAGATCTCTTCATAGGATATCAATGACATGATGTCCTTTTCCTTGTTCATGCAGAGCAGATAGCCGTTGTTGTCATCTGTCATGTAGGGGACGATCTGCATTGACTCGCACTTATGGCTGCCGAAATGCTCCACGGCCCTGTCCCTGAGGGCTCCGAAGACATCCTTGTTGTGTTGGGTGGCCTTGGCGCGGATTTTCTTTCCTACGGTGAGATTGTAGATGCAGAGCACTCCCACCAAACCGAAGATTATGAATAAGATGATGTTCTGCACTGACGCCCTCCTGAAATAATTATGCCTGAAGCCTGCAACTTTATTCAAATGTAAATCGAAATCCGCACTTAAGTAAATATTTTTCTTGATTTGGGGTTTTGGGCAGCCATAAAGTAAAATATAATGAGGTATAACTCCCTTATAGAGGTCCCGTCCGAATGAAATACGCACTTTGCATCACAAGCCCGGAAATAGATAAGCCGTTCATTTTCTCGATGATGGCAGGTTCCTTCGAGAAAAAGCTCTCTGACATGGCTGCTTTCGGGTACAGCGCTATAGAACTGCTCTGCGGTTGGCCGAAACTCTGCGACCATGCCGGGGTGCTGAAGACCTGTGCACAAAACGGTTTGGCAATCTCGGATGTATCCAGCGGTGCGATATCTACCGTCACGGGGCTAAGGCTTCTTGATTCCGACAGGACCAGGATGAAGGAGTGTTCGGATTTGTTTTCCGATATGATCGAACTGGCTGTCAGGCTGGGAAACCACATGGTCACCATCGGCGCTTTCCGTGGCTGGGCCAGGGATGTCGGTTCCGTAGGGATTGCGGAGGAGATTCTTGCTGATCTGTTTCTTCATCTTGACCCCAAGCTCTCGGAATATGGAGTCAAGGTTGCCCTGGAGCCCGTGAACAGGGGACAGACGGACATCTTCAATACCTGTGCAGAGACTCTTTCCTTCATAGAGAGGGCGGGAAGCCCGAATATCGGCGTGCTGTTCGATACCTTCAATGCCGATGCTGCTGAAGACAATCCCGTCAAGGCCCTCGAGTCCGTTCTCAAGGCAGGAAAGCTACTTCATTTTCATATCGCCGATACCGACCGTCTGGTTCCTGGTGACGGAAGCATTGATTTCCCGGCCCATCTGAAGGTCCTGAAGGACTATGGCTACGAAGGCTATCTTTCAGGCGAACTCAAGAGCGGAGAGGATCCGACGGAAACCGGCCGCAGGATTATCGACAACATGAAAGGCTTCGAAAAATGTATCTGATCGACTGTATAGTTCCTTATCCCAATCTTCTCGAAGCCGTTACCGAAGTCTGGGCCGAGCATCCCTACAGGGACAAGGTCGAGCTCCGTTCGCATCCCAAGGCTGTCTACGAGATTCCCGACTACAAGCTCTACGGAGACATCGCCATCGCCCGAGGCATGAGCGTGCAGTTTCTCAAGAGCCATTACCCCGAGATGCCCGTCATCGAGATTCCGATGAGCGTCTATGACATCCTTATGGCTTTCTATGACGCGCAGAAGAGCAAACCGAACCATGTGGCGCTGATCGGTCTTCCCAATGCCACCTACGGAGTGGACGAGCTGGGCCGCAGCTTGTTCCCCAAGTTCAGCATCTACGAGCTTCAGAAGGATATGGATTACGGAAAGACGGTTAGGCAGGCCGTCGAAGAGGGCGCAGACTACATCGTCGGCGGAAACGCCGTCGTGGAAAACGCCCGCAGGGCCGGTATCCGATGTTCCCTAATCACGACCAGCAAGGCCAGCGTCAGACAGGCCATTGACGAGGCCATCTCGCTGCTGGAATTCTCTGCAGAGCAGAAGGCAAGGGCAGGAAAGCTCCAGACCGTCCTCGACAACATCTCCGAGGGAGTAATCTCAATCGATTCGAACAAGCGCATCACTGTCTTCAATTCTGATGCCTGCAGGTTCTTCGGCATCAGGGAAAGCTATGCCCTGGGCAAGAGCATCGATGAGATCCTGCCGGTTCTGGACAATCCGGATATCTCGACGATGCTGGGCTCCACGTTCGGAAATGTCGTGAGGATAAACGACAAGGACTATTCCATAAACAAGTTCCCCATCAGGATAGACGGAAACTTCAGCGGTGCCATAATGATCTTCCAGCAGGTCAATGTCATCAGGGACCTGGAAACCAAGATCCGCCAGACATCCTATTCGAAAGGTTTCGTTGCCAAGTACGGGTTCGATGACATCGTCGGAAAGAGCAAGCCCCTGGTCCAGGCCAAGGAGCTTGCACTCAAATACAGCAAGGTCAATTCAAGCATACTGATAGTAGGAGAGACAGGAACCGGAAAAGAGCTCTTTGCCCAGAGCATCCACAAGGCAAGCGACCGCAGGAACGGTCCGTTCGTAGCCATCAACTGTGCGGCATTGCCCGAGAATCTGTTGGAAAGCGAGCTCTTCGGCTATGCTGCGGGAGCATTCACAGGAGCATCCAAGAGCGGAAAGGTCGGACTTTTCGAGCTTGCCCACAACGGCACAATATTCCTCGACGAGGTCTCTGAGATGAGCCTCTCGCTCCAGGGAAGGTTGCTGAGAGTCCTTGCAGAGCATTCGATCATGCGCCTTGGAGACGACTCCGTCATTCCCGTGGATGTCAGGATCATATCCGCAACCAACAGGGCGATAGAGGACGAGGTGGATGCCGGAAGGTTCCGCAGGGATTTGTTCTTCCGTCTCAATGTCCTGAGAATCGATGTCCCGCCGCTTCGGGAAAGGGGGAGTGACATCCTGATGCTGGCCAAGTTCTTCCTGGAGCTTTACGACAGGAAACTGGGCAGCGTTGCCCATGAGTTTGCTCCTGACTGCTATCCTTACCTTCTTTCATACGGTTATGAGGGAAATGTAAGGGAACTGGGAAACATGTGCGAGAGGCTTTCGGTCATAATCGAGGAGAAGGAAATCACCCTCGATGACCTTGTTTCGCTTTTCGGCAGGATCGAATCCGGGCCCGAGGAAGATATTTCCGAGAAGAAACGCATAGAAAAGGCCCTCGAGAGCTTCAGGAGCAAGTCCGATGCCGCGAAGTATCTCAACATGGACCGCAGTACTCTCTACAGAAAGATGACCAAATACGGGATTCCCGACTAAAGTGTTGCATTTTTGCAACAGAGTGTAGCAGTTTTGCTACAGTTCACCATCGTTAACCTCCTTATTTCGTCTGATTAACCGCTTGGCACGGAATTTGCTACTTAGAAATCGTCGGTGCAGAAACCGGCTTTCATTAGTCCAAAAGGAGGAACAACAATGAAACGTTTTGTTATTTTTGCTCTTGTGCTCATCAGCGCAATGACATTCGTGTTTGCCAACGCAGCAGGTGAGGCAACATATCCCTCACAGTCAATCGAACTGGTCATCCCGGCATCTGCCGGCGGCGGAAGCGACATCATGGGTCGCCTTCTCATTGAGATCATCCAGGACCTCAAGCTCACAGACCAGACTCTCATCCCCGTTAACAAGGGCGGCGGATCCGGTTCTGTCGGACAGGCTTATGTCAACTCCAAGTCAGATCCCAACTACACCATCTTCACAATCAACGATGGTCACACAGTCGGTGGAAACAAGGCCGGTACAATCCCCAAGGACAACTTCACAATGCTCGCATCAGTCGGCGTTGACAACGTTCTTTTCGTAACAAAGGCTGACAGCCCGTACCAGACATACCAGCAGGCTCTCGAGGCTTCAAAGGCCAATCCGATGACCCTCACAGTCGGTTGTGCTGACGACATCGACAAGGTTTGTGTCTACAACATCAACGAAGCCACAGGCTCACAGTTCAACACAGTCTACTTCAACAGCGCAGGTGAGATTGCAACAGCTATCCTCGGCGGACACATCGAGTTCGGTATGTTCAACCCGTCCGAGTGTGCCGGTCTCGTAGAGGGCGGCCAGCTCAAGGCTATCGCAACAATGGCTGAAGAGAGAGTAGTTGCTCCGTTCCAGGATGCTCCCACATTCGTCGAGATGGGCTACTCCGGACTTGTCTACTACTTCTCCCGCGGAATGCTCGCAGGTGCCGGCATGAGCAGAGAAGCTCAGCTCTGGTGGTCCGATACATTCGCAAAGGTCTGTGCTTCCGAGAAGTGGCAGAACTACTGCGATCAGAACGGTATCGTCAACCGTTACATGAACTGCGATGACTACAGGACATTCTACCTCGAGAACGAGAAGATGCTCCTTGAGACCGCAAAGAAGGCCGGTGCTCTTTAATCCGGAAAAAAGAATTCATGCCGCTGCCTGAAACGCAGCGGCATTTTTGAAATGGGGTAATCAAAAATGCTTAGAATTGTCATTTCAGTGTTGCTGATTATTGTTTCATGTCTCTGGATGTTCATGGGCATCTTCGAGTACGGAATGTGGATTCCCGGAGTGTCTGCCGACACAGGATTCATCCCCACCGTCTTCGGAGGAATCGTCCTTCTGTTCTCAGTCGTGAAACTTATCAGGGACATAAAAGCCTATTCCCACGCCAGACAGGAACTGGCTGCAGAAGGGAAGCAGAAGGCTTCTTTCCTGGAAATCCTCGTTAAGCTGAAGCCGCTGCTTCCCGCAGTGGTCGCAGCCCTTGCAATAGTACTTATCAAGGTATTCGGTATGGTGATAGGGACATATGTCTCCCTGTTCATCTACATGAAGTTCGTCAACAACGACAAGTGGATCAAGTCAATCTGGGTTCCGGCAGTAATCACACTGTTCTTCTATGCAGTGTTCGTACTGTGGCTCAGAGTGCCGTTCCCGCGCGGAATCTTCGGAATCTGAGGAGGTGAATAATGTCTAACTTTGCACTACTTCTGCAGGGCTTTGCCACCGCCATCAGCCCGATGAACCTCTTTGCCTGTCTCATCGGAGGAATTATCGGAATCCTTGTCGGTGCCATGCCCGGCATCGGAGCCGTCGCAGGATGTTCCCTGCTTCTGCCGATGACATACAAGATGAACCCCACGACCGGTATCATCATGCTGGCAGGTATCTACTACGGAAACATGTTCGGCGGTGCTTACAGCGCCATCCTGCTGAACATCCCCGGTGACAGTTCCGCTGTCATGACAAGCCTTGACGGATATCCCCTTACCAAGAAGGGACATGCCGGTCAGGCTCTCTTCAATGCAAACATTTCATCATTCGTCGGCGGTTTCGTGGGAATCCTGTTCCTCACGGCCATGGGTCCGACACTGGCCAAGGTCGGCCTGAAGTTCGGTCCTGCCGAGCTTGCCTCCCTGGTCTTCATGGCTCTGACCTCGATCGGTTGGCTCCTGGGCGATGATCCGATTACCTGTCTGATTGCGACCGGTATCGGTGTCCTGCTTTCGACGATCGGAATCGACCAGAGCTCCAACCACTTCAGATACACATTCGGAAGCATGCAGCTCCTTGCCGGTATCAACTTCATTCCTCTCGTAATCGGAATGTTCGGTCTGAGCCAGGTCATGGAAATGCTTGAGCCCGAGGATCCCAACAAGAAAGAGCACGACTATGCCGGAAAGCTCCGCATCCGCGACAGCTTCTACAGCTTCAAGCGCTTCCTGCAGCTTCTGCCCGTCATGATCAGAAGTGCCGTTCTCGGTATGTTCGTCGGTTTCCTTCCCGGAGCAGGCGGAACGACAGGCGCCTTCCTTTCATACATCATGGAAAAGAAGATCGGTCGCTACAAGAACGAGATGGGAACCGGTGTCCTCGAGGGAGTTTCGGCTTCCGAGGCAGCAAACAATGCTGCAGCCGCAGGTGCTTTCGTACCTCTTCTGGCTCTCGGAATTCCCGGATCCTCGACCACTGCCGTCCTTCTCGGAGGACTCCAGGCCTGGGGTCTCAAGCCCGGTCCGCTTCTTTATGAACAGGAAGCCGAGTTCGTCTGGGGTATGACCGCATCCATGTACATCGGAAACATCATGTGTGTCCTCGGCGGAATCCTCGTAATCCCAATCCTGATGAGAATCCTGAAGGTTCCCAAGAAGATTCTGGCACCGATCATCATCGGAGTCTGTGTCATCGGATCCTATTCGGTCGGAAACAGCATCTTCGATGTCTGGGTCATGATCGCCTCCGGTGTCGCCGCCTACTACATGAAGAAGAGCGGATACCCGATGGCTCCGATAGTGCTTGCCTTCGTTCTCGGACCTATCTTCGAGCTCAAGGCGCGTCAGGCCCTCGAGATTTCGAACTGCAACCTTCTGATCTTTGTCCAGAAGCCGATTTCGGCAGTGTTCCTGGGAATCACCCTGATCCTCTGCCTTGCTCCGGTTGTCATGAACATCGTGAAGAAGTCCAAGGCAAAGAAAGCCTGATGGAGAAGAACCATGGATTATTCATACATTGAAGACAAATTCGCCGGCCAGAAGACAAAGGTCGGAATCATAGGAGCAACGAGAGGCTACGGTTACACCATCGTCGTCCAGCTGCTCTATACCCCGCAGTGCTCGCTCAGACTTATCTGTTCACGCCACCCGGAGGAGTGTGTCGATGTCCTCAAGAAGGTAGGATACGATGAAAAACTCATCAAGGTTTGTGAAACAGGCGATGATGTGAAGGCATGTGGCCCGAATGATATTCTTGTTGTCAGCGACTACAGACTCATTGTGGGTGCAGGACTGAACACGGTTGTCGAGTGCACGGGAAAGGTTGACCTCTCCTCATCGGCTGCAGCTCTGGCCATCAGGAACGGAATCAACGTCTGCATGGTCTCGAAGGAGACAGACAGCGTCTGCGGTCCGTACCTCACCAGACTGGCTCAGGAGAACGGTGTCATCTACACACTGGCAAACGGCGACCAGCCGAGGAACCTCGCAGACCTCTGCTCATGGGCAAGAGCTCTGGGTCTTGAGATCGTCTGTGCCGGCAAGTCCAGCGAGAACGACATCATCTTCAATCCCGCAACCTGCGAGATCACCTATCTCGAGGAGAAGCCGTCGGCAGTGATTCCCGAGCTTGCAAAGTACAGGGAGTTCAAGGGTGTCGAGACCCTCAAGGCAAGATACGAGCTTCTCAAGAGCATGCTCGGTCCCATCTCCGCAGACCTCTGTGAGATGAACCTGGTTTCAAACGTCACGGGCCTCAAGCCTGCGGCAATCGAGCTCAACTATCCGGTGGCACGCATCACCGAACTTGCAGATATCTTCATCCCCGAAGAGGATGGCGGAATCCTGAAGGAGACCGGAGTCGTGGATGTCTTCTACGACTACAGATATACCGATGAGGTCAGCTTCGGCGGCGGTGAGTTCGTCATCGTCAGATGCAATGATGAGCAGACTTGGGAACTTCTCAGGGGCAAGGGCCACGTCGTCGGCAAGAGCGGCAAGTATGCCTGCATCTACTGGCCGTACCACTTCCTCGGAGTCGAGACTCCCGCATCGATCCTTCTGATGGACTTCCTGGGAATCGGGCTGCACAAGAGCTGCCGTCAGGTTTCCGTGATGGTCGGTAAGGTCGAGGTCGACATGAAGAAGGGTTCCACTCTCAAGGTCGAGGGTCATCATCACACCATCGAGAACGTCACACCGCAGCTCTATGAGAAGGACAAGGTTCCCGCCGGAGTGCTTCCTTTCTACCTGCTCAACTGGGCAGAGGTTACGGCAGACATCAAGAAGGGTGAGTTCATCACCGAGGACAAGGTCCGCATAGATCCTGCTCTTTCGGATGCTTATGAGTTCTTTACGAAGGGCCTGCAGCTTTGATGCGGTCAGGCAATAGGAGTTAATTATGGCAGATTATTTCAAGAGAGTAGCGGCGATGACGCCGACACAGTTCTGGATCAACAATGTAACCGAGGAAGAGGCCCGCATGGCCATCGCCGCCGGTGCGGTCGGATGCACCCAGAATCCTTCATTCGCATACAAGATGCTGGTTCATCCCACAAAGAGCGAAGAGGCCCGCAAGGTCCTGCGCGAGATTCTCAAGGAAGAGAAGGATGATTCGATGGTCGAGGTCAAGCTCCAGAGAGAGCTGGTCGCCAAGATCGCCAAGATCTTCTATCCCATCTACGAGGCTACCAACGGCGAGCTCGGATACGTCAGCATCCAGGGCGATCCGTATGACGAGAGCTATGAGACAATCATGAGGCTGGCCCACTTCAACCGCGAGGCCGGTGAGAACATCATGATCAAGATTCCTGCAACCGATGACGGAATCAGAGCCATCGAGCAGTGTGCGGCAGAGGGAATCCCCCTCAACTGTACTGAAGTCATGAGCATGGATCAGACAATCGATGTCCTGAATGCCTATGAGAGAGGTGTCGCAAGAGGCTGCGGAAAGGCTCCCGTGACCTATATCTCACACATTGCAGGTATCTTCGACGAGTATCTCGGAAAGGTCGTCAAGGCAGAGAACATCGACATTTCTCCGGACGTACTCTATCTGGCAGGAAAGGCCTGCGCACAGAAGGTCAGATACTACATGGATCTGCGCGGCGGAAAGGTCAAACTGATCAACGGCGGCGCCAGAGGCCTGCAGCACTTCACAGAGTGGGTCGGAGGAGAGGTTTCCAACACCATCAACTGGCTCGGAACAGCAGACAAGCTCCTCGAGAAGGATGCTCCGGTCGTTCCGTGCTTCAACAACCCGGTTCCGCTCGATGTGATCGACGAGCTGGTCAAGAAGCTTCCCGACTTCAGGAAAGGTTACTTCACCGGATCTCTCAAGCCCGAGGAGTATCATGACTATGGTCCTGTCGAGCTGTTCTGCTCCAGCTTCCGCAAGAGCTGGAAACAGGCACTGGACATCATCGCAGAAGAGAGAAAGAACTGATTTCCGGGAGGGGAGATATGGAAAAGTTTACAACCAGAGCCGCCAGGCTCAACGGACCTTATGACATCGAGCTGATCGAGAGAGATCTGGTCTGCGGAGAGAATGACATAATCGTCAAGAACCACCTCTGCGGAGTGTGCGGTTCGGACAAGAGCTTCTATCGCGGATTCATGCCGCCTCAGACTGCCGAGTTCCGTCAGCCACCCGAGTTCCCGTTCCTTCTCGGACATGAGAGCGGAGGAACAGTAGTTGCAGTCGGAAGCAGAGTTGCAGACTACAAGGTAGGTGATGAGGTCATCTCTTTCGGCTGGAACAACAACTATGCCGATTACTTCAAGGCAGAGGCTTTCCAGCTCCAGCCCGCACCTGCAGGTCTTGAGAAGGATTTCGCTGCTCTCGGAGAGCCCATCGCATGCGGAATGTTCAGCGGAATGAACTCCGGCGTGCAGCTCGGAGACACCGTTGTGGTCATGGGCGGCGGTTTTGCCGGTCAGATCATCGCACAGTGCGCCAAGCTCAAGGGTGCATACCAGGTCATCGTCGTCGATCCGCTCGAGGGTAAGCTGAACCTTGCCAAGGAGCTCGGAGCCGATGTGGTCCTCAATCCCAAGGAGCAGGATGTAGTCGCAGCAGTCAAGAAGCTCACAGGCGGAGTGGGTGCAGACGTCGTCGTCGAAGCAGCCGGAAGCGCCGAGTCCTTCAATGCAGCATCTGCAATGATCAAGCACAACGGAAAGTTCGTCTTCTACAGCTGGGTGACTACACCGATCACACTGAACATCAGTCGCTGGCACGATGACGGACTGGAGTTCGTCAACACCTGCCTCGTGCACCACACATGGCAGCAGCGTTACGTCTGGTTCCCCGAGGTCATGAGACCCATCATCCAGGGCAGCGTAAAAATCAGACCGCTTATCAACGCAGAGTTCAAGCTCGCCGACCTCAAGGAAGGCTTCGACTACGTTGACAAGGACGATACTGCAATCAAAGTGATCTTCCGCCCGTAAGCGATTGATCAAATGTAAGCCTGAGATGTCTGATAAAACGGCTCTCAGGCTTATTTGTCAGCCTGAAGGACCTGAAAATTGGTCTTTCAGGCTTATTTTTTAGCATAAAACTGTATCTCAAGTTCATTTGCAAGGGGCAGAAGGTTTTCCTGAGGGTGGGAGGGAGACAGTCGCCTAAGGAAAGCCTGCGGGGTTTCATATGCAGGTCTGCGGATACCGGTCCTTCTCATCCTGCGTTCGAATCTTATGAACCGACCCGCAGCAGTGTTTCTGTTCTTCAGATAGCGGAAATAGAAGAGAAGGGGACCGAACAGTCTGTTTCTGAGCCTTGAAAGCCTTCCGGTACGGATTTTGGTTCTGATTTCTCCTTTCTCGGCAGCCTTGGCTTTTCCCATCCTCCTTTTGCGGTAC
>JAGCUM010000078.1 GCA_017962865.1 Spirochaetales bacterium | reverse complement strand
TTCTGCTTCAGCAGGTTCCTCTTCCGGCAGCTGCGGCTGAAGTTCTTCTTCCGCCTCGGGTTGTAGGTCGATTACTTCCGCGGGTTCCTGTACTACCTCGACGGTCTTACAGGAAACGAAGGCAAACAGTAGTATCAGGGACAAGATCAGTAGAATGGTTTTCGCTTTCATACTCGGATTATACCATGGCTTTGAGAACGGCGTCGACTTCATTGAGAACCTGTTCCATGGACGGGTCCTTTGTCACCGAGACCTTGAGGCATCTTTCACCGGAGAGGCAGAACGAGTTGATGGCAAACTGGGTTTCCTCCGTCACTCTGTCCATCTTGTTCAGAAGTACCAGCCTTGGTTTATCGAAGGCCTGCAGGTCTTCCAGAACACTTCTCGTGGTTTCCCAACACATCATGAAATCTTCCCGTGAGGCATCGAGCACAATCAGCAGCATGTCTGCAAGCACCGCCTCTTCAAGGGTCGATTTGAATGCATCCACAAGTTCATGGGGAAGGTCGCTTACAAAGCCTACTGTATCGGTGAAAAGAACATCCTCTCCGCTCGGAAGGTGTACGCGTCTTGTAGTTGGATCCAATGTTGCGAAAAGCTTGTTCTCGGACAGGACCCCGGCATCTGAAATCCGATTGAGGAAAGTGGACTTTCCGCTGTTTGTATAGCCTACTATCGCAATATTCCTGATGTTTTTTGAGGTTCTGTTACGTCTCTGGACATCGCGACTTTTTCCGATCTCTGCGATTTCACGCTTGAGTCTTACGATTCTCTGCTGTGCCTGCCTTCTGTCGAGCTCAAGCTGTTTTTCTCCGCTTCCCTTGGCTCCCTTGACGCCTCCGCGTTGCTGGGAGAGGTCAGCCCATCTGCGTTTCAGACGTGGCAGCGAATACTGGAGCTGGGCAAGCTCCACTTGAAGCCTTGCTTCCCTGGTGGTAGCCCTGTCGGCGAAAATCTGCAGGATTATCTCCTGCCTGTCCACTACGGCAATCCCCAGTATTTCTTCCAGATTCCTCTGGATGCGCGGGCTTATGGAGTTGTTGAATACGATTAGATTGCACTGGTTCTCCTGAGCGTTCCATGCAAGCCTCTGGACCTGTCCGCTTCCGATGTATGTGGCGCTGTTGAAAGTGCGTATGTTGAAGTAGTCCCAGGCTGCGGTCCTGATTCCCAAAGTGGAGCAGAGGTCCTCCAGCTCGTCGCGGTTCCTCTCGGCGGCACTTCTGGATGCTGCCTGGTCAGATGTGACGACAAGCATGGCGGTTATCTTTTTGAAAATGTCCTGGGGTTTGGTGATGTCTGCCCGGTTCATGATTCGATGATAGCATATAGAGCATTCAGTAAAAAGATGATAGTATTTAATTGAATCACTACGGAGGGTCATATGGGACTTAACTGCGGTATCGTAGGACTTCCTAATGTCGGAAAGTCCACCATCTTTTCTGCCTTGACAAGCGCACCTGCCGAGGCTGCCAACTATCCTTTCTGCACGATCGAGCCCAATGTCGGCAGGGTCAATGTCCCCGATTCAAGGCTGGACAGGATCGTGAGCCTGATTCCTCCTGCAAAGGTGATTCCCGCCGTAACCGAATTCGTAGACATCGCAGGTCTCGTGGCCGGAGCCTCCAAGGGAGAGGGACTCGGAAACAAGTTTCTGGCCAACATCAGGGAAGTCGGAGTCATCGCCCACGTCGTAAGATGCTTCGAGAACCCCGACATCATCCATGTCAACAACAAGATCGATCCGGCCGGCGACATCGAGACCATCGATATCGAGCTTGCCCTCGCAGATTACGACACCGTGGACAAGAGATATCAGAAGGATTCCAAGCTCGCAAGGGTAAACCACTCCAAGGAACTGCTTGCAGTGATTCCCATCTACGAGAAGCTTCTTGCCGGTCTGGGGCAGGGGCAGAGCGCCAGAACCATACTCACGGATGAGGATGAGCGTGCAATGGTCTCCGACCTTCACCTGATTACGATGAAACCCGTCATCTATGTCTGCAACATCGACGAGGACTCCATCGGACAGGACAACGACTACGTGAAGACCGTAAAGGCGATCGCCGCACAGCGTTCAAGCTCGGTCGTCACCATCTGCGGCAAGATCGAAGCCGAGATCGCCGCCATGGACAGTGCCGAGGACAGAGCAGAGTTTCTCTCAGAGATGGGTCTCGAGGAAAGCGGCATGAATGCCCTTATCCGTGAAGCCTATGCGACGTTGGGACTCAGGACCTTCTTCACCGCAGGTCCCGATGAGGACCGTGCCTGGACCTTCAAGGCCGGCTACAAGGCTCCCCAGGCCGCAGGCGTAATCCACACCGACTTCGAGAAAGGCTTCATCAAGGCCGAGGTCTACAGCTGCGAGGATCTGTTCAAGTACGGAAGCGAGGCAAAGGTCAAGGAAGCGGGAAAGCTGCGCATTGAAGGGAAGGATTACATTGTTCAGGATGGAGACATCATGTTCTTCAGATTTAACGTTTAACCGAACTCAGTATTCGAGGTAGAAGTCGATGCTTTCGTGAAGCAGAAGGAAGTCGATCAGGGGGAAGGAGAACTCCACCGTCTTGGAGTTGCGTAGCTTTCCGTTGTGGGAAACTATAGCCTTCGGAGCAACCACTTGTATTGAAATCTTTGAGTTTCCGATACTTTCAGGACATTGTTCGCCCAAAATGAAGCTTACCATCTCCAGGTATTCCTCTTCAGTGAGATCGTTGTTGTAAAGCGGTCCGTATACCTCGAAATTGGGGTCTGCAAGGAACGGGATGATCTTGGTGAGCTGCGGGTAATTGTCCATGTTTATGCTTATTTCCACGCGCGTTCGGGTATCGGCCTTGCTGACTGTGACTATCGTCTGGTCCGCCTGGCCGTTGGAGAGATCCACAAGCAGGGTGGAGAAGTCGGAGAAGGAGAAGTCTCCCATATAGGTGTTGTATCCGGTTTCGATGAAGCGTATGGATGAAGTGACCTTGGAGGCCCGGAGGTTCTTTACGAAGTCCTGTATGGCCACATCGATGATGGGATCGTTGTTGCCCTTGTTCTCCCAGTCGGAGAGATCCTCTACGACTCCCACGAAGAAATCGTCCACGCTGAGGTCCACATGGCTCTTGCCGGAAAGCTGCCTGGTGACCGTGATCTCATCGTTGAGAGTGAGCTTCTCGGCTACCACGCATGAGCAAAGCATAAGGATCGCGCACAGGCAGATTGCTGCAAATAGGACTGAACTTCTTCTCATGGCAACATGATAACCCATGTGCCTTTTTTTCTCAATTATTCTTAATCTTTAGATTAAGGTCGGAAGCCACATGAAAAAACCCTCAAAAGCTGATTGACAACTGCTCGGAACATTACTATATATATTAGGCGCTGCCTTTTTCGGCACGCTTAGTTCATTACAATCCACAAGGAGAATCCAGATGGCTGAGAAAAAAGTAATCATCGTCGAGTCGCCCACCAAGGCCAAGACTATCAGACGCTTTCTCGGTTCGGATTGCACGGTCGTGGCCAGCAACGGTCACATCAGGACACTTCCGAAGAACGATCTTTCCATCGACGTAAGAAACGGCTACAAGCCGAAGTATGTTATAGACGAAACCAAGGAGAAGGTCATCTCCCAGATCAAGAGCGAGCTCAAGGGAGCCGACGAGCTGATTCTGGCAACTGATGAGGACCGCGAGGGAGAAAGCATCAGCTGGCACCTTGTCGAGGTCCTGAAGCCCAAGATGCAGACCAGGAGAATGGTTTTCCACGAAATCACCAAGAAAGCCATCCTCGAGGCCTTTGCTAATGGCCGTGACCTTGATATGAATCTCGTACACGCACAGGAAGCCAGAAGAGTCCTCGACAGGCTTTTCGGTTACACCATTTCTCCTGTTCTCTGGTCCAAGCTCTCCAACAAGAGCCTCAGCGCAGGCCGCGTACAGTCTCCCGGACTCAAGCTGGTTGTTGACCGCGAGAGAACAAGACTCTCATTCAGAAAGTCCGAGTACTGGGATCTGAGAGCTACCTTCAAGGAAGGCTTCAGCGCTTCTCTCGAGACCATCGGAGGTCTCAGGGTTGCCAACGGCAAGGACTTCGACGGTGAGAGCGGAAAGTACTCCGCAGGCTCGAAGGTCATCCTTCTTACCAGGGACGATGCCGCTAAGCTCCTTTCATCCCTCAAGGGCAGTTCCTATACGGTCAGCGACGTGCGCGAGAAGCAGGTCCTTCAGTATCCTGCAGCTCCGTTTACGACAAGTACTCTCCAGCAGGAGAGCAACAGAAAACTCCACATGTCTGCCAAGGAGACCATGAGAGTCGCGCAGAGCCTCTATGAGAACGGATTCATCACCTACATGAGAACGGACAATCCGGCTCTCAGCCAGGAAGGAACTACTGCTGCAAGAGAAGCTGCAATCTCCCTTTACGGCATGGATTTCGTTCCCGAAAAGGCCAGATACTACAGCGCAAAGAGTTCTAACGCCCAGGAAGCCCACGAGGCCATCAGACCTGCAGGCGAGCACTTCCGCAATCCTGAGGAAACCGGTCTTTCCGGCAAGGAGCTTGAGCTCTATACCCTGATCTGGAAGAGAACACTTGCTTCCCAGATGAAGAATGCACAGAAGCTCAATACAACCGTCCTGATCGATGCCCAGACAAGCGAAGGCAAGAAGGCCGTGTTCTCGACAACCGGTATCAGAATCGTCTTCCCCGGCTTCATCAGAGTCTATGTATAGGGTTCGGATGATCCCGATGCAGCTCTCGAGGACAAGGAGACCCCGCTTCCCGAGCTCACGGTTTCACAGCTTCTCAACCTCAAGAAACTCGAGGATGTCTTCCATGAGACGAAGGAGCCCAACCGCTATACCGAAGCTTCCCTTGTCCAGACACTCGAGAAACTCGGAATCGGAAGACCTTCGACATATGCGTCCATCATCGACAGACTCTTCGAGAAGAGCTATGTCATCAGAGACAAGGGTACGCTTGTTCCCACTTTCATGGGATTCGGTGTCATCCAGCTTCTTGAGAAGTACTTCGGCGACAGATTCGACTACGGATTTAACAGCGACATGGAGACCATGCTCGATGAGATTGCAAAGGGAGAGCTGATCGAGCTTCAGTTCCTAAAGAACTTCTATGAAGGAGAGGCGGGCCTCGCTCAGCAGGTCAGATCCAACAAGGTCAAGATCAAATCCAAGGACGTCAAGATACTCGAGCTCCCGCAGCT
>JAGCUM010000077.1 GCA_017962865.1 Spirochaetales bacterium | reverse complement strand
TCTTCATGAACTATGTCTACATCCATATCTTCAAGATGGGCGTGGAAGGGGCCGCATGGGCGACCTTGACCGGCTATCTGGTAGGTCTGGTCCTGATGATAGTCCTGATTCTGGGCAAGAAAATCCGTGTCTATGTCTCCTTCAAGATAAAGGCATCGTTCTCCCTGCTCAAGGATGTGCTGGTTCAGGGCGGTCCCGAGGCCATGACCCAGATAGGATTCTCGCTGCAGTTTGCCTTCTGCAACGCCTTGGCTTCGACCCTCGCCGGAACGGCAGGTATCGTGGCATTGTCGCTCTGTATCCAGGCAAACTCCATCGTTTCCATCTTCCTCGGATCGATCATGGGCTCATCCGTACCGATAATGAGCCTGCTTCACGGTCAACGCGATTTCTCAGGCGAAGCATCGGTCCTCAGGAGATCGTTGAAGATGCAGATTCTCATGGCTGCGGTTGTCACGGGAATCTTCGCGCTGTTTGCCCGTCAGGTTGCAGCACTCTACAACATAAAGGATGCACTTGAACTGTCGACTGCGGTTGAGGCGCTTCGCATCTATGCTCTGATGCTGTTCATCAGAAGTGCACCGATCCTCTATTTCCGCTATCTGAAAGTGGTCGGTTTTGCAGGTTATGCCACTCTGGTAAGTGCATTGGACAGCTTCGGGGCCATCATTCCCATCGCATGGCTTCTCAGCCGCCTGTTCGGAATCTCGGGTCTCTGGTGGGCCTTCCCGACGACTGCAGTGCTGATTCTGATATTCATGGTAATCCGCAACGGCATCATCGCATCCCGTTCTGAAGGCCGCTACAAGGGCCTGCTTCTGATAGAGAACGATGAGGATTCGACACCGGTCATGGATGTGACCATCGACGATGATTCCGATTCCATTTCGGGCATAAGCGAAAAGATGCAGGCTGTCTGTGAGCAGAACGGCATTGTGGGACGCAACGCAGTCCTTGCCGCCCTGGCAGTGGAGGAAATGGCCGTCTACATCACGGGCAAGAAGGATCACAAGACCTACATGGATATCCTTGTGAGACTGGAAAAGGGAGACGTGGTCATCGATTTCCGCAGTCTCGGATCGGTCTTCGACCCGCTTTCGGATGCCGAAGGGGATAGCATGGAGAATGTGCGCCTTCTGCGCGGCATTGCCTCCAGCATCGGAAACGAGTACACGCTCGGAATGAATTCCACCCGCATAGTCATTGCAGGGAATCGGGAAGCATAAGTTCGTTTATAGAGCAAATGAAAAAAGAAGGCTGCCGAATAAAACGGCAGCCTTCGGTGTCATTGACGGTATCGGTCTGAATCAGGCCAGTACGTATGAGAATGATGCCGCGGTGTTGGCGACTGTCATGACGGTGAAGAGCAGGGCGTTGATGAATGCGCCGAGCCAGACGGTTCCGGTCTTCTTGTAGAGGTTTCTGGTGATGATTGCTGCCAGAATCAGAATCGGGACAATCGGGAACAGGACGATGTAGCCGAGGGCCATGCCGCTCTGCCAGAGGACGCCTGTGGACTTGAATGTGCCGTACTGGATCATCATTACCAGGAAGATACCGGCTACGTTGAAGAATGCGTTGATGGCGATTGTGAGCCACTCAGGCAGGTTCTTTGCGCTGTAGCTCTGGTTTGTGAAACCGTTGATCAGGTAGAAGATTGCGAAGATCTGAGTGTAGCGGAGCATTGTCGGCAGCATCTTCGGGATGTCGAAGACCTTCATGTCGAGTGTCCAGATTCTGAAGTCGACCTTGAAGATTCCCCATGTGCAGTAGAGGATTGCATACATTCCGACGACGATGATGGTTCCGAGCAGTGCGGTCTTGATGAAGTCAAGCAGGCCGCCCTTCATGTAGCCGACCTCGAACGGGTTGACCACCAGCTCGTCCTTCTTTCTGATCTTCTTTGCGATGTAGTCGACAAGCCAGAAGACAAGGATTACGCCGAGTGCGAACAGTCCGCAGACAACTGCCCACATGCTGACCCAACCGGTGGTGTCCTGCGGGTAGAGGTTGTTCTTCGGGAACCACTGTCCGCCGAGGCTGTTCATCTTCTCGATGGAGAAGCCTGAGAACAGTGTGCAGATGATTGCCGGGCAGAGATACATGATCCAGCCGTAGATGCCCTTGACCTCTCTCTTGGCAAGAGGAAGGGACTCGTCTCTCTGGAGGCTCTTGAATACGGGCAGCTCAAGAAGAAGTCCGACTGCAGGGAAGATGCAGAAGAAGATTGCAATCAGGCCGAGGAAGGAGAAAGCTTCCTTGATCCACCAGGTCTGGTTGGAGCTCTTGATGTACTTTGCACCTGCGGGTGTTCCGAAAGCGGTGTAGAAGAAGTTGACCACGTCCTTGGCACTCTTGACTGAGAAGTGGTTCAGCGGATGGATCTCGTTGTTCTCGTAGACTACTCTGAACGGAGCAGGAGCCTGTGTGCCTTCCTGAATGTCTGTAAGAACACCATTGATGTAAATTCCATCGTTAACTACGTTGATCGGGCCATCGAATGTTGCTCCGACGAAGCTTGCTGCACCTGTGGATGTGAGGTACTGGCGGGCGATTGTCCTGTTGCCTTCGTAGTCTCTGCCGGTGTAGAAGAACTCGTCGTCGTTGGCCTTGAGGTTACCGACTGATACGTTCGCACCTGCGCCGGAGAATGAGCTGTAGCCCTGGAGCAGACCTGCGCTGATGATGTGCAGTCCGTTGCCTGTGGCCTTGCCGCTGTCATCGAAGGTTCCCTTGCTGTCTGCGGACAGAACCGATGCGGTTGTCATTCCGCCCATCGAGTGGCCGGAGATACCGATCCTGGTCTGGTCGACGTAGGGCAGGTTGTAGACGTACTTGGCGCTGTCATAAAGGCCTGCGGTTGCCATCATGGCGTTCTGGGTTCCGGAGTTCGGATAGTTTCCGTGACCTTCACGGTCGATGGTCAGAACCACGAAGCCGCGTCTTGCAAGCTCGATTGCGTTCTGGAGCTGGAGCTCTCTGTTGTTGAGATAGCCGTGGGTAAGAACGACTGCGGGTCTCTTGTTGGTCTCGCTTGCGGCTTTCGGGACGAAGAGGATACCGCTGACTACCTTACCGGAAACGGTGACGCTCTTGCCGTCGATTTCGATTTTGCCGGAGTTTGTCTCATTGCGCAGGTCGGTTACCTTGACCGTAAAGCCTGCACTCTGAAGCATGCTGGCAAAGAAGCTGCTGCAAAGGATCACACAAAGACCTATGCAGAGCAGAATGAGGTTTTTCCTTACTTTCTCACTCATATGTTTTCCCCCTGTTTGATTTGTACGTACTGTAATTTATCTCGTTGGAAGTTGTACGCAATTTCATTGTCGAATACCCATATCCGTTTTACAAGTTATGATTTTGACAAAATGTAACAATGTGTCGATATTGCCATCCTTCCGCTTGTCGGTCATAATTGAAAACGCGCAGATTACTGCGTGGAGGGCGACATGAAACAGCAGACCATAGACAGGATTCTCAAATTCACCGAAGACCGCGACTGGGACCAGTTCCACACACCGGCCAACCTGGCCAAATCCATATCCATCGAAGCAGGCGAGCTTCTGGAATGCTTCCAGTGGTGCGATGACAATTATGATCTTCAGGCCGTCAAAGAGGAACTTGCAGACGTGATGGTCTACTGCATCGACATGCTGGACAAGCTCAAGCTCGATGCCGACGAGATCATCAATGCCAAGATGGACAAGAACGAAGCGAAGTACCCCGTCGACAAGGCCAGGGGGAATGCGAAGAAGTACAATCAACTCTGAAGAATTGATTAAAGTGCAAGGATTAATATAATACAAGGCTATGGAACAGCAGAATTCAGTACATTGGGCGGATATCTACGCCGACAAGATCATCAGGGAGAAGGGCGACAAGGCTCTCTACACCTGCGCATCCGGAATCACACCGTCCGGCACGGTTCACATCGGTAACTTCAGGGAAATCATCTCCGTCGACCTCGTTGTGAAGGCACTCAGACAGAAGGGCAAGAACGTCCGTTTCATCTATTCATGGGACGACTACGATGTCTTCAGGAAGGTCCCCAAGAACATGCCTCAGCCCGAGCTTCTGGAGACCTATCTCAGAAAGCCCATCACGCTCGTGCCCGATACCACCGGCAGGGCCGACAACTATGCCCGCGGCAATGAGCTCGATGTCGAAGAGAAGCTCCCGATCGTCGGAGTCTATCCCGAGTACCTCTATCAGGCACAGCGCTACAGAAGCAGCATGTATGCAGAGGCCATGAAGAAGGCCCTGGAAATCAAGCCCCAGATCATCGAGGTCCTCAATCAGTACAGAACAGAGCCCCTGGACGATTCCTGGTGGCCCATTGCCGTATTCAGCTCCTTCACCGGCAAAGACAACACAACCATCCTCTCATGGGACGGCGAATACGGAATCACATACCGCGACAACGACCTGAACAAGGAAGAGACAATCGACCTCAGGACAACCCCGTATGCCAAGCTCCACTGGAGAGTCGACTGGCCCATGCGCTGGGTCCAGGAAGGCGTGGACTTCGAGCCCGCAGGCAAGGACCACCACTCCAAGGGCGGCAGCTTCGATACTTCCAAGCAGATCGTCGAGTTCTTCGGCGGCCATGCCCCGGTATCGTTCCAGTACGACTTCATCTCCATCAAGGGTCGCGGCGGCAAGATCTCTTCCTCCAGCGGAGAAGTCGTCTCACTCGGCGACGTGCTCGAGGTCTACACCCCCGAACTGACGAGGTTCCTCTTCGCCTCTACAAGGCCCAACACCGAGTTCGCAATCTC
>JAGCUM010000005.1 GCA_017962865.1 Spirochaetales bacterium | reverse complement strand
TGTCGCCGTAGCGGTGACGATGAACATCTTCTGCATGAAAGCCCTCAGTTTCGGGACGCCGTACATAATCTGTGACGGTGGCCTGCTGATAAGCTGGGGCGTCTTCTTGGTATCCAATGTAGTGGTAGAGGTCTGGGATGAACGGACTGCCGTTTTCCTTACCACGGTCGGAGCCATCGTTTCGTTTGTCCTGATGGTGATAGGCAGGCTGATAGTGTTGATGCCCACGTTGCCGGAATATGCTGGACAGGCAGATGCCTTTGCCAAGATCTTCTCCAACGGACCCAGAACCATATTTGCCTCGGTTGCGGCCTTCTGGATCGGCAACCTTGTTAACGTGCACATCATCTACAAGATCAAGACTGCACTGGAGAAGAGAAGGAAGGACAACAAGGCCAGGTTCTTTGCCAGAGCCGCATTCTCCACCCTCATCGGACAGCTTGTGGACAATGCACTGTTCATGATTCTGGCCTTTGCGCCCATAGGGCTTTCCGTCTATGAGATGCCCTGGTTTGATATAATGACTGCAGTTTTGTCGGGAACAGTGATAGAACTGGTCGTCGAATCGTGTTTCGTGCCCTTTGTCACAATACCGCTTACAAGGTGGTTGCAGAACAAGAAGAGCCAGGAGGTTGCTGCATGAAAGTCTTGGTTACAGGTTCATCCGGAGGAATAGGAAAGGCAGTTTCAAAGCTGTTTCTGGAAAACGGCCATACCGTCATCGGATTGGATATCAGGGAAGCCGAGGCAAGATGCCCCGGCTACACACATTATGTTGCGGACATCGCAGATGTTTCCACACTGCCGGATGTCGACGGGGTGGAGATTCTCATCAACTGCGCAGGGGTGCAGGATTCGGACGACGACATTGATGTGAACCTCAAAGGCACAATCAACGTGACGGAGAAATATGCGTTTCAGGGCAGCATAAAGAGCGTTCTGACCATTGCCTCCGCATCTGCCCATACCGGGGCGGAATTTCCTGCCTACAGCGCCTCCAAGGGCGGGCTTCTTGCCTACACACGCAATGTCGCAATCAGACTGGCCCAGTACGGTGCCACCTGCAACAGCCTCTCTCCCGGCGGGGTGAAGACACCTCTCAACAAGCCCGTGATGGAGGACCCGAAGCTCTGGAAGCAGATAATGGACGTAACCCCGCTGAAGAAGTGGGCCGAAGCCGAGGAGATTGCTCAGTGGTGCTATTTCCTTACTGTGGTGAATAAGTCATGTACGGGAGAGGATATCCTGATAGATAACGGAGAGACGCACCTGAACGCGTCCTTTGTCTGGCCGAAGTAATACTATCTCAGAACAACAATCGAATAGGGCGGCAGGTGCAGATTTCCGGTCTTTGAATTGAAGCTTGCCTTGTCTCCGTCCGCTGCGGCGCAGAGGGCATCTGTCATTCCTGAGATTCCGAGGCTTGCAGTATCCAGAGTTATGTCATGTGCCCATTCGCGGTCCAGATTCACGACGATGGTGATTGTGCTGCCGTTCCACGTGCGCTGCATGACGCAGACATACTTTGTCTGGGAGTAGTAGTCATCAAGGATTGTCAGTTCGCCTCTTGCTATCTCCGGATTGGCATTGCGCATGTTCAAGGATGCCCTGTAGTAGTTGAGAATGCTTGCAGGGTCCTGAAGCTGGGCTTCGACCGAGGGATAGAAGTAGTTGTCCTTCGTTACCGGGATGCCCTGCGGGGAGGTGTAGCACCAGCCCTCGTAGACGCTCTTGTCAGACCACTTCATTGCAATGCGCTTGTAGGGGTCTGAGCCGTCGGAGGTGCTGATCATACCGATTTCCTCTCCGTAGTAGACGAACGGGCTTCCGCTCATCAACGAGAGCAGACCCTGCGACATCTTGATCTTGTCCGTCTGGCTGCGGCCGGTAAACGAAGCCACACGTGCAGTGTCGTGGTTGCTCAGGAACGGGGCAAGGATACCGGTATCATAGACTTCATCAAGTTCGAGCATCAGATTTCCGAAGACTTCGCCCGGGTTGCTTCTGATGTCCTTGAGGGTATCGGCCACACGAACGGTTGCTGTTGCCAGCGGGAAGCAGAAGAAGCTGTCTATGCCGCTTGCATAGTACTCGCGTACGGCCTTGTTGTTTCCCAGCCAGGCCTCGCCGACGATGTAGCAGTCGGGTTTGATGGCCTTTGCCGTTTGGTTCAGCCAGCCGAGGAAATCTATGCTCTTCTGGGTGCTGTTGGTGTAGAAACTTGTGACCGCATCCAGTCTGAAGCCGTCGATTCCGATGTCCTGTAGCCAGAACTTCATGATGTTTTCAATCTCATCTTTCACATTCGGGCTATCGAGATTCAAATCGGGCATTGTTCCGACGAACTGGCACTCATAGTACCAGGCGCTGCCCGAAACCCGCTGGTAGCCCTGTTTCTGAGACTGTGAGAAATTGTAGTAGTCTCCGTATTCTCCGCCTGGCTGACCGTGTGAGATCAGGTACTCGCAGGCGTTCTTGAACCATGGATGGCTGCTGGAAGAATGGTTGACCACCAGGTCGATTATGATATCGATCCCCATGGAGTGCGCTGTCTTCACGAGGTTTCTCATGTCATCGAGCGTTCCGAACGGGGGATCGATGTCGTAGTAGTTCTCGACATCGTATTTGTGATAGCTGGAGCCGACGGTAATCGGCATGAGCCAGATTCCGTTGAAGCCCAGGTCCCTGATGTAGGGAAGCTTCTGCGTCACCCCGTTGAGGTCTCCGATTCCGTCGTTGTCCGTATCGAAGAACGACCCTACGAAGATTTCATAGTAGTTTCGGAATTCGTCATCCAATGGCTCCGCGGCTTTGGCCGAGGGGTTCTTCATGGATGCACAGGAGACCAGAAACAGGGATGCCAGAACGGCAATCAGCAATATGCAAATACGATGTCTGTTCATAGTGAATTATCCTTTTACAGCTCCGCCCGTTATTCCTTCGACATAGTACTTCTGCAGCCAGATGAACAGTGCCGTGATCGGTATTGCAACCAATGTGGCAGCTGCACAGAAGGTCGTGAAGTACTGCTGGATCTGCTCACGCTCCAGCCACTTGTACATTCCCAGGGATACCGTGTACATGCCTACATCAGGCACACCGGACATGATGAACGACACGAAGATGAAGTCACACCACGGGGCGATGAACGAGATGAGGATGGTGTAGATGACGATGGGTTTGCTGAGCGGGATGGTGATCTTCCAGAATATCTGGGCCCTTGTTGCTCCGTCTATGAAGGCTGCCTCGTCGAGGGACTTGGGAACCGTGTCGAAGAAGCCCTTTGCCACATAGTAGGAGAGGGCGGCTCCGGCGCTGTAGACGATTATCAGGCTGGTCAGCGATTGGAAGTGGTTGGGAAGCAGTATCTTCAACAGGAAGTAGACCGCTGTCATGGACATGAAGCCCGGGAACATTCCCAGAACCAGCATGACGTTCATCATGGGTTTTCTCATCTTGAAGCGGATTCTGCTGAAGGCATAGCTGACTGCAAGCACGAAGGCCGTGGTGATTACGCAGGAGATTACGGCTACGAAGAACGTGTTGCCGTACCAGCGCAGAAACGGTGTCTCCGTGAAGAGTCTTTTGTAGTTCGCCAGCGTCCAGGTCTTGGGGAAGAACGTGCTGCTCCAGGCTCCGGCTTCGGCGCGGAAGGACTGTCCCACAAGGTAGACAAGCGGGGTGAGTGCGATGATGTTCAGGATAATCAGCACCATGTAGGTTGCACCGTTTGAGATCCTGTTTCGGACCCTCATGCTTCCGGTGATGACGCCGGTCTGGTAGTTCCTGAACTGGTCTCTTCGTCTTTTGGGTTTGGTATCTTCGTTGTAGATCACTGGAACTGGTCCTCCTTTGTTACCGCAGAGGATTTGTTGTACACCAGAAGCGAGAATGTGGCTGAGATGATGAACACGAGGATACCGATGACGGATGCAAGCTTGTAGTTGCGGTCAACGCCCAGCGACAGCTTGTAGAGCCATGTGATCAGCAAATCAGTTCCCTTTGCGCCCGAAGTGTACTTCAGCAGATCTCCGGGACCACCGCCCGAAAGAAGGAAGATGACGTTGAAGTTGTTGATGTTGCCTATGAAGGTCGTGATCAGATAAGGCCCGGTCACGAACAGCATGTAAGGCAGCGTGATCTTCATGAAGGTCTTCACCGGACCTGCTCCGTCGATTCTTGCACTCTCATACAGGTCCGCCGGGATGTTCATCAGGATACCGGAGCAGATGAGCATGGAATAGGGGATTCCGATCCACATGTTCACCAGGATTATGGCGACTCTGGTATGGGTGATGTTGATTCCGAATTTGAACTGGAATCCGAAGAGCTTGTAGAGCAGCTGGGTGATGATACCGCTCATCTCCATGCTGTCTCCGGCAGTGAGCATCTTGGATACTATCATCAGTGAGACGAACTGCGGGACTGCAATCGTCATTACGAAGATGGTTCTGAAGAGCTTTTTGAACTTGATTCCCTTCTTGTTGATCAGAAGGGCCACGATCATGCCGCCGAAATAGTTGGAGAACGTAGCGAAGAAGGCCCAGATGAGCGTCCAGCCCAGGACTCTCAGGAATGTTCCGCTGAGGGCCGAGTTCCCTCCGAAGATGTCACGGAAGTTTGCAAAGCCCACCCATCTGAACAGATGCTGCGGGACTTCGGTCGATGCATCGTAGTTGGTGAATGCGATGACGATCATCGTCACCAGAGGTACGACGGTAAAGACGAACAGACCCAGCATCGGAAGCGAGAGAAGGGGGATGTGGAACTTCTCGTTCAGAAGCTCGCCTGCTTCCTTGCGGAAGGAGACTGCCTTCTTTCCGTCCTTTATCAGGGCCTCGAGTTCCCTGCTTTCCTTGAGGCTCCTGAGGTAGATTGCCAGGAAGAAGAAGATCATGAACAGAGTCAGTATTCCATATAGAATCACATGGAAGCTGTTGTCTCCGACGATCTTCTCATAATGTCCGGCATTGTCATCCCAGTAGTCATGGGTTTCCGTGATTCCTACGGTTCCCTTGGTGAAGAAGCCGTAGAAGAACTTGCCGAGGTAGGGGGATCCGAAGAACACCATGTAGAGTATGAACAGAGCCTCCACGAGCAGGTAGATCAGGCCTTTGCCGGCTTGTCCGCGGCCCATATGACCCAGGCCCATGATGGCGTAGGAGCCCTTTGTCAGTGCATTTCCTTTGACAAAACCTACACAGTAGTCCTTTATTCCCTTACCGAGGCGTATGAAGAAGTTTGCAATTCCCTTTCCGATTCTGGCGAAGAACCTCACGAATGCAGAGGGAAAACCCAGAATGGCTTTCCGTGTCTTGTGGAAGAACTTCTGGAAGGGGTTCATTAAGAAGTAGTTAGTCTTGTCCATAAGCCGATAAACAATTGGCAGGCCGCTTGGGCCTGCCGTTTGAAGAAGATTGTCTTACTTTCTGACCTGTGCGCAGAGCGAATCAAGCAGGGCCTGGAGATCCGCA
>JAGCUM010000076.1 GCA_017962865.1 Spirochaetales bacterium | reverse complement strand
GGACTATCTGGGTTTGGATCTTCCTGTCGGAAAGCCGAAGAACGAGCATCCGAGCCGCCCTGTTCTTGGAATGAAGATAGGTCGTTCCGAAGGCAGCGGAAAGAGACTCTGGGGTCTTATCAGCCTCAACTGGCCTGATGCTCATGCTTTTTTCAACGATCATTGCATTTTCAACTATTGTCCGCTCGGGTTTCTAGACAAGGGGAAGACGGCAAAGAATTTCACTCCTGACCATCTGCCTAAGCAGGAGCGGCTGGCACTTGAGGCGGTCTGCGATTCCTACCTGAAGGATGTGATTGATCTTTTCAATCCCAAAGCCCTGATAGGTGTGGGAAAATATGCAGAGGCAAAGCTCGAGACAGTCAATGACGACAGCAGCAGGATAGTTTCATCGATTATCCATCCGAGCCCCGGTAATCCTCAGGCCAACAACGGCTGGAATGAGAAGACGATGCAGAAGATGAAGGAGCTCGGTCTATGGAAGTGAAAGCCCCTGCGAAGGTCAACTGGCATCTTGCCGTAGGAAAGAGAAGGCCTGACGGTTATCATCCCATCCTTTCGATCTTCCAGACATGCAGTCTCTGCGATGTATTGGACATCGAAATCGGGGAGGGACCCTTTTCCGTCCATGTGAGAGGGCTTGAGCTTTTGTGCAGCCCCGGAAGTTCGACGCTGGATAAAGCTGCAGTACTCTGGCATGAAAAAACAGGCTTTGACAAATCGATTGTCGTAGATGTAAAGAAAAACATACCCAGCCAGGCAGGCCTCGGAGGCGGATCGTCGGATGCTGCATCGCTTCTTCTTTATCTGAATTCCATCTCCGAAAAACCGCTGGATCGGGATTCGCTTATGGCTCTCGGAGCAAAAGTCGGGTGCGATGTTCCTTTCTTCATTTCGCAGTCCAGGGCAGCAATAGTCACCGGGTTGGGGGAGATTGTCAGACCTATAAACCCCAGAACGGATCTGGAGGGTTTCATCATAGTTTCGGAGGGGGAGAAGGTTTCGACCCGCGAGGCCTATGAAGCATTGGACAAGAGGGGAGAAATACCTCCGTTCGAGGATGAGACCGAGCTTGAAAACATATATGAAATGCCTGTTTCCGAATGGTGTTTCAGAAACGATTTCGAGCTTGTGAACAAAAGGCCTGAAGTCATTGTCGAAGCAGATGAAAAACTGCTTCTGACCGGAAGCGGAAGCTGTTATATCCTTCTGACAGAAAGAAAAAAGCTCACCCTCGGTGATGGCATTAAAGCCATGAAGGTGAGCTTCTAACTGGCCGTAGTGGAATCGAACCACTATAGCCGGAGCCAAAACCCGGTGCCTTGACCATTGGGCTAACGGCCAATCAGTACCCGAGAAGTCTACAATCAACTCTCGGATAAAGTCAACGTAGTTCAGTTCAATTCAAATACCACGCTTACATCGATGCTGGCAGAGAGAAGACCGGTCGGAGTCTGAGTGTCGTATGACGGTGCTGCAGCTGCCGATTCAGCAAGCATCACCATGTCGTTTCTCTTGTAGTTGGCGCTGCCGTAGGAGACATAGCCTTCGCTGATGGAGATAGGTCTGCTGATCTCAAGTCCTGCGCTCTTTGCGTAGAGTTCGGCCTTCTCCAGTGCTTTCTGATATGCAAGCTCGCGGGCTCTGGAATAGGCGCTTTCCTTCTGGGTGGAATCGAAGTTCACATTGTAGAAGGAGATCCCGGTAAGTTTTGAGCCCAGTTCGTCAGCAAGCTTGGGGAACTGATTGAGGTCCTTCATCGTCACATAGACGGTCTGGCTTACCGATTCGCCGATCTTGATCTGCTTCCCGTTGTCCCAGTAATACTCGGAACTGAAGTTCAGCGCGGTGGTTGAGATTCCGTCATCGTCGATATCGAAGGCCTTGAGGATCTCAAGGATCTTGGTCATCTTCTCATTCGTAAGCTGCTGTGCCTCAGCGGTTGTGGGAGCGGTCTCGTTGACGTTGATGCTGAAGGTAACGATGTCAGCCTTGAGGTAGACAATGCCTGTTCCGGATACGGAAACTGTTGTGCTACCGTCTCTGCCTGCGTTGCCCGAGAGGGTGCTACAGGAAGAAATGGCAAAACAAATGATAGCTAGAAATGCGATGAATGCAAGATTTTTAATAAGTTTCTTCATAATCTAGTCCTTTATTTTCTATTTTTGATATTCAGTTTGATTCCTATCTTCTGGGCTGCAGAACTCAGGATTTCGAGTGTGATTTCGGAAGAATTCTGCATCTGGCAGATCGACTGGGCTTCATTGAGAACCGTTTCGATTGCAGCACAGCTCTGTCCGTCCAGTATGCCTGCAAGATAATCTGCGGAAAGATCCGAGGTAAGGCTCTTTCCCTTTGTGTAGATTCCTATCAGTTCCATCCGGGTCCTGTAATCGGGATTGCCGACGGTATACTTGAGGTCGAATCTTCCCGGTCTTATCAGTGCAGGGTCGAGTGAGGCAAAGGAGTTGGTGGCGGCAATTACAAGAAGTCCGCTATAGGGTACGAAGCCGTCCATTTCGTTGAGCATGGTCGTGATGAGTCGGTTGTTTTCCTTGTCGATTCCTGTTCCGGCATAGTTGCGTCGCTCTCCGATGCTGTCGAACTCATCTATGAACACGATGCACGGGCGGTGACGCCTGGCCTTATTGAAAAGCATTTTGAGTTTTCTTGCACTCATGCTCATGAGCGCACTCTGGAAATCAGCTCCCTTGGTTGCTATGAAGTTGACGTCGGTCTCCTGTGCCAGGGCTTTTGCAAACAGGGTCTTGCCGTTTCCCGGAGGACCCTCGAGAATCACGCCTTTTACGGGACGGATTCTGCCCTCGAACTTCTTCGGGTTCTTCAGTACATCCACCAGAAATGCCATGTCCTTCTTCAGATTGTCCATTCCGGCTATGTCTTCAAAGCTCACTCCCGTCGAATGCACGACCTTGAAGGTGCGGTTGCTGTACTGGAGCAGTTTGAAGATGCCGAATGCTATGGCTCCGAAGAAAATGACATCGAAGAGTATGTCCAGAACATATGTGGCGGAGATGTCGCTGTTGTCCGTGACGGATGCGCCGCTGGAAAGAAGCCTTTCCGTCAATGTTTCGGAATGAGGATTTTCGGTGACGTAGGTTGCGCCTTCCATCGTAAAGGTAATCCTGTCCGTTTCTATTGCGGCGCTTTCAACCTCTCTGCTGTCGACTGCGGCGGAGAAGGACCTGTAATCGACATAGTTCTGTTTCGCTGAGAGCGGTCTGTCCCTGAAGAACAGAAAATAGGATGCTGCGCCCAGAATCAGAACAAGAAGTATGATGACCAAAGGTCGGATATGTTTCTTCATATATGCAATATTAACACATATGCACTGCTTTTGTTACGTGGTGTGGACAAACATCGGCCGATATGATAATGTTGCATCGCTGAAAGCAAATTCATTTGATGGTAGTTGGTATATTCAGCCAACGAGAGTAGGAGAACAAGATGGTTACACTCAACGCAACACTCAGAACAGAGGATTTCGGTTCAGCCGGATCCAGAAGACTTGTCCGCGCCGGTAAGCTCCCCGCAGAGATGTACGGAAAAGACGGAAATGTCCACATCGTCCTTGATGCTCACGACTTCGATCTTCAGCTCAGAAAGCTCCCGATCGGTAAGGAGTGTGAGGTGGTTGTAGACGGTAAGTCCTACAAGTGCATCTTCAAGGCCCTCCAGGAGAACATCATGTATGGTACCCTGGTCCATGCGGATTTCCAGATTGTATGATCGTAGTCATCGGACTCGGTAATCCGGGTTCCAAGTACGAGAAGACAAGACACAACGTCGGTTTTGAGGCCGTCAGCAAGGCAGCAGCGTTTCTTCACGTCAAGTTGAGGAAACGCTGTTTCCGTCTTTACCGCAGCTCAAGTGTCCGTTCCGATGCAGGAAACAGGGCACTTCTGGTCCAACCGCTGACATTCATGAACGCCAGCGGAAAGATCATGGACGCTTTCAGCAGGGAAGACACCTTCGCAGTCGTATGTGACAACATGGACCTGGCTGCAGGCGGTCTTCGGATTCGCCAGGGCGGCGGTTATTCCGGACAGAAGGGTCTTGCAAGCATTGCGGAAAAACTCGGACGCAGTGATTTCCTCAGGATCTACATCGGAATCGGCAGGCCTGCAGAAGGCGTTGCCGTCCCCGATCATGTCCTGGGAATCGAAGATGATCCAATTAAGAAAGAGGCTGTCGACAAGGCGGTGGAAGATGCCGCAGCGGCAATCGTGAAGTATATCAACGGAGCATCCGTGGAGGAACTGCAGGTTGAATTCAACAGAAAGGGTCTTCTCTGAAAAGCTTCTGCCTCTGTTGACTCCGGAATGCAAGGTCATCGTTGCCTTTTCCGGGGGCTGTGATTCGCTGGCTCTCCTCAGCCTCAGCATCAGCTGCCTCGGAAAGGATAGGGTAATCCCCGTATATGTAAACCATAATCTCAGACCACTTGAAGAGCTCGAGCAGGAGATAGCCCTGAACAGGGAAAACTGCAACTCCCTGGGTGTAGCTCTTG
>JAGCUM010000075.1 GCA_017962865.1 Spirochaetales bacterium | reverse complement strand
TCCTGAATCTTCTGATTTCCTTAGCATTACCTGATAATAAGACCTCCGGAACCTTGTTTCCGTCAAACTCTTCCGGATGTGTGTACTGCGGATATTCCAGTATCCCGTTCTCAAAGCTCTCGTCCTCTGCAGAGCCATCCCTGAGGGCCTCGGGAAGCAGTCTGACCACGCTGTCGCAGACAGCCATCGCGGCAATCTCGCCGCCGGTGAGGATGTAATCGCCTATGGAAATCATCTCATCCACATAGTTTTCTATGCGCGCATCGGTTCCTTCGAAGTGTCCGCAGACAAGGACGACATGCTCCTTCTTTGCAAGTTCATGGGCCTTCTTCTGATCGTATGGCCTGCTCTTCGGAGACAGAAGCACCACATGAGAATTCTCCGTCCTGGTTGCGGCTATCGCCCTCGATGCGGTATCGACCCTGAGAACCATCCCGCGGCCCCCGCCGTAAGGGGAATCGTCTATCTTTCTGAACGAGCCTTCGGCATAGCTGCGCATGTCCACGATTTCAAGAGAGAAGTTGCTTCTTCGGTTTGCCTTGCCGATTACGGAGGTCTTGGTGAAACTGTCGAATGACTCGGGGCAGATGGTCAGGATACTTATCTTCATCGGCATCCGTCCTTCTTAAGGTCCAGAAAATAAGGCAGCGGATCGGCAAAGCCCTCGGGGAAAGGCCTGTCGCGTCGGAAATCGGGAATCCAGAGAATCTCATTGTCATCCTGCTCCTGGACAAAGCCGTCGATGCCGAGCCTATCGACCAGATCCAGAAGCATATCGTACTCTTCCCTGCTGATCTTGGGGAAACCGGGGTCTTCCTTGGGCGGCACGAACTGGACCATCAGCGAGAGAAGGAAGTTGTCCTTGAAGTTATCGGCATACCAATGCAGGAAATCGACGGTGGCATCCAGGGTTCCGGGAAAGACCAGGTGCCTCACCAGTGCGCCCCTCAGGCCGTGCTGCAGATCCGTCGAAGGATGTCTGCGTCTGAGGAACTTCATCACCGGAACGATGACCTCGGAGTAGGAGGCAAGACCGCAGAACTTCGAGGCCACATCGCTGCTGAGAGTCTTGACGTCTATCAGATAGAGGTCGATGTAGGGGTCGATCAGTTTCAGGGCATCAACGCTCTCGTAGCCGGAGGAGTTCCAGACTATCGGCAGCCTCAGGCCCTTCTCCTTTGCCATGCGTATGGCTTCGATTATGGACGGAATGTAGTGGGTGCCTGTCACCAGATTGATTGAAGCTGCGCCGAAGTCCTGAAGCTCCAGCATCAGAGTGCAGAGTTCTTCCTCGGACAGCTTCACCCCGTCCCAGCCCTTTTGGCTTATCTGATAGTTCTGACAGTACCGGCAGTGAAGAGGACACCCGCAGAAGAAGATCATTCCGGAGCCCTTCTCTCCCGAAACAGGAGGTTCCTCTCCCCTGTGAAGGCCCGACCAGGCCACACGAACGGTGCTGTCCATGCCGCAACGGCCGGTTTTTCCGGCTGTCCGGTCTACCTTGCATAGGTTCGGACAGAGAGTGCAGCTTTCATAGAGTGCGGACAATCGTTCTTCCATATCTTGACCCTTGGAGATAAATATATCATTTTAACTGACATGAGCATATCGTCATTTTTCAGAAAGCTGTTCGGCAAAAGCGTTGCCGAGAACATAGAGACAACCACACCCGAGCCGGAGCCCCGAAAGCCGGAGGAGAGGTTCATCCTCTGCATAGACGGCGGCGGAATGCGCGGCATCATCCCCGTGGTACTGCTCCAGAACCTTGAGCGCGCCATCAGGGCCAACGGAGGAAAAGCGGATCTGGCTTCATATTTCGACCTGGTGTCGGGAACCTCGACCGGAGGACTGATTTCGCTTGCACTGACCTGCGAATCGACCATCCTGCACAAAAGCCTCGACGACGGCTCGAACCAGATAAACCTCACTGCCCTTCTGGACAACTACATGACCATGGGAGACAAGATCTTCCAGGCGAACACCTCGATCTTCGGTCTGCGTCAGATCGTTTCCGACAAATACACCTCCGAAGGAATCCGGTCCCTGAGCCAGAGATGGTTCGGAACAGCCATAATCGGGAGTGCAAAGGTCCCTACCCTGATCATGGCCTATGACCTTGCAAACGGCCAGCCCCAGATGATCCGAAGCTATGCCGACGAACGCGATTACCCGGTATGGGTGGCAGCCAGAGCAACAAGCGCCGCACCCACCTTCTTCTCCCCCTGCGAGTATGCCGGAAAGCTCCTGGTGGACGGCGGTGTGGTGGCCAACAATCCGGCAATCTATGCCTACTTCGAAGCCAGAAAGCTCTACCCGCAGTGCACGAGGTTCCATATCCTCTCATTCAGCACGGGCGGAAGCTACCATACGATGGACAAGGATTCCACGAAGGGTCTGATGAACTGGGCAGACCAGATCTCACCTATGTTCGACACCGCCCAGAAGAGGACCGCGGAATACGTGCTCCAGAATCTTCCGGACGTCGACTACGTGAGAATCGACAACCCACTTTCCAGGCCGGTGAAGATGGATGAAACCAATCCGTCAACCTTGAGATTCATCAAGCACGAAGCAGAAAACAATGCCCTGATGTATGATAATACCTTGGATTCTTTTGCAAAAAGACTGATACAGAACATGGAGAACAGATAAATGCACCCGAAACAGGAAGAGCTTGAAAACAAGCTTTCTTTACTCTGCCAGGCCTTGGACAACCACCTCGAGGACAAGTTCGGCGAGCACTACAAAATCCATCCCAACCGTCTCAAGCGCGGTCAGGGTTCGAACCCGAGCTTTGACGGGCTGTTCTCCACATCCCTCGCCTTCACCCTCGGTTACGGAACCGAGTACGGCAGAGGCTATGTAATGAACGTCGAAATCAGAACCCTGGACAAGGTCTCCCAGTACGACAGGGCACACATAGAGGCAGATGCATTCAAGTTTGTCAGTGAAAACCTCAGTACCTTCATCCCCGGGCACAATCTTGACATCGTCCATGACGGAAACGTGATGAAGGTAATCGGGGATTTCTCCCTAGGCGAGGTATGACCTCAGTATAATTCTCAGAGAGTCAGTGCGCCGATGGCGGACCCGATTGTCGGGCTGTCTTCTATCTGCGTGATCACGGCCCTTCTTCCCTTGTCCGAGAGGAAGGCTTCAAGGTACTCGGTGGTATAGCTCTTGAGGAACGCCGTCTTGTGGAAGGTAGTGCCGTCCGCGTTGATCAGAACGGGATGGTCCTCGTCCTTGCCGAAATCCGTGATCAGGACAGCCGAAGCCAGGTTGGCGGCGGTAAGCTTTGCAGCCCTTGCGATGAACGATCCCAAAATCTCGAACAGCGTATCGTAATCCTCTTCCTCGGAGGCCAGCTTGGCCAGTACGTTGCCGTCCTCTTCGTGCAGGAAGGCATTCATCTCTATCGTCGTCAGACCCTTGAGTCCGGAGAAGGCCTTTGCGAAGGCATCGGAAAAGAGTCCTTCACGGACTGCAGCGGAGATGACATGGTAGGCAAGCGGACCGAGGTATACTCCGCTTATCATCTTCTCGAAGCAGTAGAGATCCGGCTCCTTCGTGGTATTGAGGAACTCGCGATCGATGTCTCCGAGGCAGATGTCGAGACAGCCGGACTCGACATTGATGATCTGACTCCCCTCTCTCGGAATCGAAGGATCCAGCTTCGTGATGTTCGAGACCTTCTCGATGTATGCGGTATTGGTTCCGGTTCCGAGGATGAAGCCTATGCAGCCGTCATAAGAACCCTTGGCATTCTTCGCCTGGGCGGCAAGCAAGGTTGCAACGGTATCGTTGAGAATCATAACCTTCTTTTTCGAGACATCATGGCCTCTGGAGGCAAACTCCTTCAGAAGTTCCTTGCCCAGGTGCTTGCCCAGGACATCGGAGGCCTTGATTTCCTTGGAGAAACACTCGGGGATGCCGTCATGGTCCGGAAGGATCGTAGCTGCATAGGAGAAGCAGAATCCGATCTTGTCGCTCTTGTCGATCAGGCGCTCGGTCTCATCGGCTATGATCGAGAAGAACTCCTTGGCGCTGACTTCCCTTTCGATGCCGGGCATGCGGCTCTTTCTGAAATCGCTGATCACCGGGTTAAGATTGTGGTCGAAGGTCACCAGGCAGGTCCTGAAGTTGGTTCCGCCCGCATCGATGACTATTACCTGCTCGCCCTCCTTGGGCACTGCATCCGGAGAACAGAAACTCGGAATCATGGCCAGCGAGCTGTTCTTGCCCGCAAGACCTGCTTTCATCTCGTTGAGGAAAAGGTCGCAGAGTGCATCCATGCTGATTTCATCTGCATTGAGCTTGTGCCTGTTGAGGAAGTCTTCAACCTGTCTTTTCATTTCGCCTCCGGGGCTTCACATGCGGAACTCGCCGTTCTGGTAATGGAAGCCGTTGATCAGATATATCCCGTCAGAGCGTATCACGATGTCACCGTTCTCTGCAACAGACATGTCGAACGAGCCGGACATGGACATGGGTCTGGGCATATCGGATCCGAAGACCTGCATGTCGACGTTGAGGGCTATGCTCTGTCCGGTATCCTCCCTGGATGACCAGATATTCAGGACATCGTCCAAAGTGGCCCCCTCGGGGTATTCAAAGGCTATCGAGCCCGAAAGCAGGTATCCTCCGGAGCGGTATCCTCTGGTGGACATTGCGACATAGACGGCGCTTACCAGCGGATCCTCGACCGCACTGTTCAGAAGCGAGAGCAGAGCTGCGAAGAAGCCGTAGCCGCTGTCGGAAGGAGCAAGGGCATCGACATATTCTGCGGGGTCTGCCAGGAAGTATGCGATTCTGAGAGGAAGCTGCGAATCCCGGTCCAGGGATACCGTGCAGCACGGAAGAGAGATATCCGTATCGGTGCAGGAAGTGACCAGGGATGCCGAGATGCAATCCATTATTACTGTCAGAGAAGCACTGACCTCCTCCGTGGTAGGAGGAGTTTCCGTATCGTCAGCGAAGAGACTATTAAGGAGCAACAGAGATACCAACCCAACTATCGTTAAACGTCGTATCATCTGAGTCAATATTATATCTGTCCAAGCTTTGTTTTCAAGGTTTTTTGTGCTAAATTGATAAATATGAAGAACGAAGAAACCTTTTTCTGGTACGATCTGGAGACTTTCGGCCTGAATCCCTTCTATGACAGGATTGCACAGTTCGCGGGACAGCGCACGGACATGGACCTGAATCCCATCGGGGATCCGGTAATCCTCTACTGCAAGCTTTCTGCAGACTACATCCCCGATCCCGCAGCCTGCATGGTCACGGGAATCACCCCCAGGATCGTAAAGGACAAGGGCCTTCCCGAGAGCGAGTTCATCGAGAAGATAAACGACATCTTCAGCGTCCCGGGCACCTGCGTGTGCGGCTTCAATTCCCTCAAGTTCGATGACGAGTTCATCCGCAATGCGCTCTACCGCAACTTCATCGACCCCTACCAGCGCGAATGGAAGAACGGCAACAGCCGCTGGGACATCCTGGACCTGGTGCGTGCCTGTCATGATTTCAGGCCCCAGGGAATAGTCTGGCCTAGCCCCAGCGACAAGGGCAATCCGGTCTTCAAGCTCACCGAGCTTACCGCAGCCAACAACATAGAGCAGATAGGAGCCCACGATGCGATGGTGGATGTGAACGCAACGATCGCGGTAGCAAGGCTGATAAGGAAAACCAACCCGAAGCTCTTCGATTACTACCTCAAGCTCAGAAGCAAATCCAAGGTCAGGGACCTGCTGAATCCGCAGGATACACCCCGTCCGATGCTCCATACCTGTGCATCCTTCACCAACCCCAACGGCTGTACCTCAATGATAGTTCCGATAACCCCACACGTGAAGAATGAGAACACAATTGTAAGTTTCGACCTGAAACAGGACATCGCTCCGCTTCTCTGCGCCAAGGCAGAAGACGTGTTCAAGGTTCCCGGCGTCATGCGTATAGCCATCAACAGGGTGCCTTTCCTGGCCGAGACGAACACCCTTTCGGATGACGGCTATGAACGCCTTGGAATCGACAGGAAACTCTGCCTCTCCAGGTATGACGAGATAATCAGACACCGCACCGAGCTGATCCTCAAGATCCGCTCCAACGACAAAGATGAGTTCGAGAATCCCGACGATGTGGATTTCCAGATTTACTCCAAGTTCTTCAGCGACTATGACAAGCGCCTGTTCTCCGCAATCCGCAAGACCCCGCCCGAGCAGAGGCTGAACCTGAAGCTCGACTTCGAGGACCCCAGATGCCCGCAGATGCTCTGGCGCCATGTCTGCCGCAACTATCCCAAGACCCTGGATCCCGAGAATCTCAAGAAGTGGAAGTCCTTCTCCTCCACCCGACTGCTCTGTCCGCCGGGCAATCCGATAAACGACATAAACTTCGTTTCCCGCAAGATCGAGGAGCGTCTTTCGGACAATGCCCTGGAGCCAAAACAGAAGCAGGTTCTGGCCGAACTGAAGGATTATCTGCTGCAATTGAAGCATTATGTGGGCCTGAAATGACCCTTTTGTTGCATTCAACAGGTTTTTGCAACAAACCCAAAAGATTTTTGTTGCATTTTCTGCTGACTTATTTCTAAAATGTATTGTTTGTCGTCTCTGAAATCTATATGATATAATCATACTACGCTGAGGGAGCTCGGCGGCGTTGCCTCCGGGTCCCAAAAAAACTAACAGGAGACGAAAAATGAAGAAAGCACTGACAATCGCTCTTCTCGCACTGCTCGCAACGGGCATGATCTTCGCTGCAGGTTCAAAGGAAGCTGCCGCTCCGAAAGCCAAGGAAATCAAGGTTGCATTGATTGTTTCTTCCACAATCGATGACAAGGGCTGGTGCCAGGCAATGCATGACGGTATCACCGAAGCCATGGCAGAGCTCCCCGCCGGAACAGTCGCTGATTACAAGTACGTCGAGAATACTCAGCCCGCAGATGCCAAGTCCGCCGTTGCAACCTATGCCAACCTCGGATACAACATCATCATCCTCCACGGCTCACAGTACAGATCCGTTACTGAAGAAGTCAGCAAGGAGTATCCGGATGTCATGTTCGCCTTCGGAACAACAACCGACATCATCGGCAGCAACGTCTTCAGCTACATGCCGCAGTCAGAGGAAACAGGTTACCTCTCGGGTATCATTGCAGGACTTACCACCAAGGCCAACAAGGTCGGTGTCGTAGGACCCATCGACGGCGGTGACTCAGCACGCTACAACAGAGGTTTCGTCCTCGGTGTCCAGGCTGTCAACCCCGAAGCAAAGATCACTGTAACCCACATCGGAGACTTCAACGACACAGTCAAGTCCGGTGAGTTCGCAGAGTCCCTCATCGCAGCAGGCAACGATGTCCTCACAGGTTCATCACAGCAGGCTCTCGGTTCTCTCAGAGCAGTTGCAAGCTATCCCGACAAGGACCTCTGGTGGGTCGGACAGGACATTGCACAGATCGGTCTCGATGAAGGCTACAAGTGCATCGCAGCTTCTTCCTACAACTACAAGGCCGTCCTCATCGGACTGGTCGAGGCTTTCAATGCCGGCAAGCTCGGCGGAGAGGTCATCCCGATGAACTTCAGCAACGGCGGTTTCTTCTGGGCTTGGAACGACAAGTGCGCAGACAAGATCACACCGGAAATCAAGAAGGCTGTTGAAGACAAGATGGCAGAGTTCAAGGCACAGGCTAACGTCCTCGCCAACTGGGCAGACGTCGACTATTCGAAGCTCTGATCAAAAACAAAGACAGATGATGTGCAGGTCCCTGTGGCCTGCACAATTTTTATCGGACATTTTCAACGGAATCAGATGGCAAGATTCGATAAAATCACCGAGCTCCGCGTGGAGCACATCACCAAGCGCTTTCCCGGTATCCTAGCAAGCGACGACATCTCCCTGAGTGTGGGAGAACATCAGATTCTGGCCCTCGTGGGCGAGAACGGAGCCGGAAAGACAACACTCATGAACATAATCATGGGACTGTACCAGCCGGATGAAGGAAAGATCTTCATCAACGGTCAGGAGGTACAGCTGAGAACCCCCAACGACGCATTCGACTGCGGCATAGGGATGGTGCACCAGCAGTACATGCTGGTTCCCAACATGACGGTCCTTGAAAACATCGCCCTGGGCATGAAGAACAGCTGGAAAGGCATCAAGGTAGACCTTGCGATGGTCAGGGACAAAATCAACGAAGTATCGACGAAATACGGGCTCAAGGTTGATCCCGATGCATATATCTGGCAGCTCGCAGTCGGCGAGCAGCAGCGCGTGGAGCTGGTCAAGACCCTCTGTCTGGGAGCCAAATTCCTCATTTTGGACGAGCCTACCAGCGCTCTTACCCCACAGGAGACGGACGATCTCATTTCGTTGCTCAAGAACATGAGCAGCGAGCTCTCCATCATCTTCATCAGCCACAAGCTGAACGAGGTCAAGGCCCTCTCGGACAAGGTCAGCATCCTCCGTCACGGAAGAGTCGTGTTCGAGGGAAGCACCGCTGACTACACACCCAAACAGATAGCCGCACTGATGACAGGCCACGAGGTCGAAATCAATGCGAACGAAGACGATCCTTCCCAGGGCGACCCCGCTTTGGTAATCAAGGACCTGTGCGTAAGAAGCGACAGAGGATTCCTTGCGCTGGACAATTTCAATCTCACGGTCAGAACCGGAGAGATTGTGGGACTTGCCGGTGTTTCGGGTAACGGCCAGAGGGAACTCGCAGAGGCCATCAACGGAATACGCAAGACCGAAAGCGGCACCATAGAGTTCTTCGGAAAACAGATCCAGAACCTGAGTACGGGACAGGTCATCCAGACCGGAATGGGCTACATCCCCGAGGAAAGGAACACGGAGGGAATAGTTCCTTCGATGTCCGTGAAGGATAATATGATTCTCAAGGACAGCGAAAGCGAGAAGTTCTCCAAGAGACACATACTGAAGAACAAGGTCATCGAGCAGGCATCCATCAAGGCCAAGAAAGATTTCGATATCCGATGTCCCGGAATCCATACCGCAGCGGGATCGCTCTCCGGAGGAAACATCCAGAAGGTCATCCTTGCAAGGGAGATTTCCAGAAGCCCGAAGTTCCTGGTCTGCGTCTACCCCATCAGAGGTCTGGACATGGGAGCTGCCGAGTTCATCCACAAGGAGCTTCTCGAGCTGCGCCGCCAGGGCGTCGGAATCCTCCTCATAAGCGAGGAGCTTGAAGAGATAATGAACCTGAGCGACAGGATCGCAGTAATATTCAAGGGCCGCAACCAGGCGGTTCTTGAACGCGGAGAGGCAACCACGGACCGCCTCGGAATTCTAATGGCAGGAGTCAAGGAAGATGAATAACTACAAGATAGTCTACAAGATATCCGTCATCATCGTAGCCGTCCTCATAGCCCTGCTGGTCGGTGCAGTGATAATCATCGCCGTGGGCGGAGATGTGCTGAACACCTATTGGATCATCATTTCCATGCCGTTCAAGAACCTCAGGTCCTTCAGCGAGGTCCTGATAAGGATGATTCCCCTGCTCATAGTTGCTTTGGGTATCTCAGTCAGTTACAGATGCGGAATCATAAACATCGGAGCCGAAGGCCAGATGTACATGGGAATCATCGCGGCAACCGCGATAGCCACGAACTGTCAGGGTCTTCCGAAGTTCATAGTCGTTCCGCTGTGCATCCTGGCAGGTGCAATTGCCGGCGGACTCTACGGATTCATACCCGGGTGGCTCAAGGCAAAGCTGGAAGTCAGCGAGCTTCTGTCCACGGTCATGCTCAACTATGTGGCAACCCAGTTCTTCAACTTCTGCATAAGGGTTCCCCTTCTTGATCCCAACGAGAAGTCAGGAACTCCTATGAGCAGAAGAATAGCCGAAAATGCCACATTATCCAGACTTTTCAGAGGCATGTCCCTGCATCAGGGAATCTTTTTGGCAGCCATACTTGTCGTAGTCATCTACCTGCTGATGTTCAAGACAACCTGGGGATACAAGATGAGAGCCGCAGGCGCATCTGAGCGCGCAGCCAGATACGGCGGAATCAACGTTCCCAAATATCTGATAATCGCCATGGTCATCTCAGGCGCCTGTGCCGGTATGGCCGGTGCCGTCGAGCTCATGGGAGTCCAGGGCAGAGCC
>JAGCUM010000074.1 GCA_017962865.1 Spirochaetales bacterium | reverse complement strand
GCTACGACAGCCGCATCAAGAGCGATGTGTTCTCCCGCGTCGCTGCCGAGATTCTTGCTGCAAACGGAATCAAGGTGTTCCTGTATCCGCAGCTGATGCCAGTTCCGTGCGTGTCCTTTGCAGTCAGGTACTTCGGTTGCTCGGCAGGCGTAATGGTCACCGCATCCCACAATCCTTCCAAGTACAACGGCTACAAGGTCTATGGTCCCGACGGGTGCCAGATCACCGATGATGCAGCCAATGCCATTCTTGCCGCAATTGAGAAAACAGATACCTTCAGTGGTGTAAAACATGGAGATTTTGAAGGCTTAGTCAAGTCAGGAGCTATCGTTTACATCGGAGAGGACTGCTACAGCGCCTTCATTTCCGAGGTCAAGAGCCGCAGCGTCCTGTTCGGTGACAACGTGGACAAGAACGTCGCCATCGTCTATTCTCCGCTCAACGGTGCAGGCCTCAGACCGGTTCTCCGGGCTCTGAACGAGACAGGCTTCACCAATGTTACCGTGGTCAAGGAACAGGAGCAGCCGGACGGAAACTTCCCGACCTGTCCGTACCCCAATCCCGAGATCAGGGCTGCCCTTCAGCTGGGACTCGAGTACGCCTCGCGTTTGAATGCAGATCTGATGCTTGCAACCGACCCTGACTGCGACCGCGTCGGAATCGCAGTCCGCGACGGTTCTGACATGAAGCTTCTGACCGGCAACGAGACCGGAATGCTTCTCTTGGACTACATCTGCTCGCAGCGAGTTGCGCATAATCAGATGCCTGTCGATCCCGTGTTCGTGAAGACTATCGTTACCTCCGATATGGCAGGCCGCATTGCTTCGCACTACGGAGTGCGTACGGTCAATGTCCTTACAGGTTTCAAGTACATCGGAGAGCAGATTGCCATCCTTGAGGCTGCAGGCCATCCGGAGAGCTTCATCCTCGGCTTCGAGGAGTCCTACGGCTATCTTTCGGGCACGCATGCCCGCGATAAGGACGCTGTAAATGCTTCCTTCCTCATCTGTGAGATGTTCGCTTTCTACAAGACCCGCGGCATTTCGCTTCTGGACAGGCTCAATCAGCTCTATGCCGAGTACGGCTACTGCCTGATCCGCCAGCACTCCTACGAGTTCCCGGGTTCTGCAGGCTTTGCAAGAATGAAGGAAATCATGGACAGCCTTCGCTGCAGTGTTCCTGCCTCACTAGGCGGTTTGCATGTTCTTTCAGTCGTGGATTACGGCAAGGGAATAGACGGACTTCCCAAGAGCAATGTCGTGAAGTTCGTGCTTGAGAACAACTGCTCGTCAATCATCAGGCCTTCAGGCACTGAACCCAAGATCAAGAACTACGTCACCGTGACTGCACCGGACCTTGCTTCTGCAGAGAAGGTGGAGAAGGCCATAGTGGAACACTTCGAGAAGATATTCAAATAATAAACTTGTTTCGGTTTGTTGATCTGGCTCTGCGCTTTTCCGCAGAGCCTTTTTTCTTGATCAACTGCCTGCGGCGAGCTTTCGGACTTCTTCGATTGCAAGGCCGGAGTATTCGGCAATCTCAGCCATGGTTAGTTTGCCGTTTTTTATCATGCGCTCTGCAACTGCTGTGCGCTCCTCTGAACGACCTACTTCAATTCCTTCCTCTCGGCCTTCATCGCGGAACTGATTCATGATTTTCTGCTCGTCGTATTCAAAAATACAGGAAAACACCACTTCCGCCTCCATGCTCAAAAGATATCGTTTGATGGGAGAGTCGTCCGGCAGGTCCCGGATGGCAAGATGCACCGCTTCCTCCATCGTCTTTCCCTCTGTCTTGTATTTTCGCACACCGGAAACAAAAAGTGAATCTTAACTTACTGTTTTGTAAACTTATCTGGTTATTACCAGGACCTTGATGGTATTGCCGTTGGGGGAGATGGGGCCATCGGTCTTTTGGCCGTCTGCCCAGACTCCGGTTTCCTCAATGTCCTGTGCCTTTCGGACCGTGATCTCGTATTCGGTGTCCCTGAAGAGCCGGTTTACCTTGTACTCGTCTATGTCCTTGGGAAGGCAGGGCTCAATCCTGAGGCCTTCATAGTCGGGGATTATTCCCAAAATGGCCTGGCTTATGGAGAGGAAGGTCCATGCGCTTGTGCCGGTGAGCCAGCTGTTCTTGGCCTCGCCGAAGCGCGGGGAGTCCTTGCCCGCAATCATCTGAGAGTAGCAGTAGGGCTCAGTGCGGTGGATTTCGGAGATGTCCTCCAGGTAGGCGGGGCAGATTTTCCTGTAAAGCTCCCAGGCCCTGTCGCCGTTGCCCAGCACGGTCTCTGCGATGGTGATCCACGGGTTGTTGTGGCAGAAGATTCCGGCGTTTTCCTTGACTCCAGGCGGGTAGCTTGAGATCTCTCCCAGCTCCAGGTGGTAGCGCAGGAACGGCGGGTTGTTCAGCACGACGCCGTACTTGGTTTCAAGTCTTTCTCCGACGCTCTTCATGGCCTTCTCGGCTTCGCCGGTTTTCTTTCCGATTCCTGCCATCACGCACATTCCCTGCGGCTCGATGAAGATCTGGGCTTCCTCGTTTCTGTGGCTTCCGACCGGGCTGCCGAAAGCATCGTAGGCGCGAAGGAACCACTCTCCGTCCCAGCCGTACTTGAGAACCGTTTCTTCCATCTTCCTGATGTGTCTGTCAGCTTCCTTTGCTTCTTACTTGAGGTTTCTTCTTTCGAGGATACTCGCGTATGCTTTGCCGTACTTGACGAACATGCCTGCGATGAAGACGCTTTCTGCCACAGGGCCCTCGCTGGGGCCGGTGATCTGAAAGCTTTCACCGGGGTGCTCGGAGAAGCAGTTGAGGTTCAGACAGTCATTCCAGTCGGCTCTGCCTATAAGCGGAAGACCGTGCGGTCCGAGATGTGTGACGGTGAAGTTGAAGCTTCTCCTGAGGTGCTCCATCAGAGGCTCTGCGATATCCTGATTATTGTCAAAAGGTACGATTTC
>JAGCUM010000073.1 GCA_017962865.1 Spirochaetales bacterium | reverse complement strand
TTCCGACTACGGACTTGCCGCGGTCCTGAGCATAACCGCCTTTGTCCTTACCCTGGGATTCACGATCCTGTCGTTCGTATTCGAAAGAAAGAGGGTGCATTACCAATGATGAGACTGAAAACCAAAAACGCCATCAAGGATGCAACGGTCTCAATCATTGCCATCGCAATCGGGCTTATAATCATCTTCCCGATAATCTACTGCGTCTGCGGCGCCTTCAAGACGGAGAGCGAATTCCTCACGCCCAATCTTCTTCCCGGAAGCTTCGGCTACACAAAGAACTTCTCCGATGCGCTCAGAAAGGGCGACCTCCTGCGTTACATCGGAAACTCCTTCATCGTGGCTTTCTTCGGGACCCTGATCAGGATGATACTGACCATCCTGGCAGCCTATGCCTTCGCGTACTTCGATTTCAGGTTCAAGAACGTCCTGTTCTTCCTGATTCTGGGAACCATGATGATTCCGGGCGATGTCCTGCTTGCCACCAACTATCTCACGGTCTCGAGGCTTCACATGCTCAATACCTATTTCGCCTGCATGGTGGTCTCGTTCGTTAGCGCATCACAGATGTTCATGCTGAGGCAACGATTCATGTCGGTCCCGAGGGACATGAGGGAGGCGGCCCAGATCGACGGCTACGGGGATCTGAGCTATCTGATCACGATCCTGATTCCGATCTGCAGGCCCGTCATCACGACGCTGTTCGTCCACAGCTTCATCAATCTGTGGAACGCCTATCTCTGGCCGCTGATCGTCACCGCAAGCAAGCCGGCGATGAGAACCATCATGGTGGGAATCACCAAGCTAAATTCATGGGAGGACGAGAATTATCAGCTGGTTCTCGCAGGCGTGTGCATTTCGCTGATCCCGTCGATAATCCTCTTCATAATCATGCGAAGGAACATGCGAAAGGGTGGAATGGAGGGATCTCTGGTAGGTTGAATGATTACGGTTCGTGGAACCGATCTGATAATTATGGAGGAGAAAAATGAAAAGACTGCTTTTTGTAATTTGCGTCGTTCTTGTTTCGGCAACCATGCTCTTTGCATCCGGAAAGGCCGAACAGAAAACTGAAGAGACCAAAGTTGCACTGGGTTCCGCCCCGGTGACAATCACATTCTGGCACTGCGCTTCCGACGATGCCGGCGTTCTCATGGACAAATACATCAAGGAGTTCAATGAGACCAACAAGTATCAGATAACCGTCAATGCCGTCTATCAGGGACAGTATTCCGATGCCACGACCCTCATGAAGACCATCCTTTCGGCAGAGAACTATTCCGAGCTTCCGGACATCATGCAGCTGGATGCCACGGGAAAGGTTTCCTACTACGATTCCGGAAAGGCCTTCACCGTCGACGATGCCGAGGCCTATTTCGGCGAGAGCATCAAGGGTGATTATCTCGAGGGAGCCCTCGGAAACTGGGAGTACAGCGGATCTCAGCTCGGACTTCCGTTTGCAACTTCCACCACAGTCACGTTCTACAACAAGGACATGCTGGCCAAGGCAGGCTGGGATCACTGTCCCGACACCTTTGCCGATGTCATCAAGCTTGCAGCCGACATGAAGGCCGCCGGCATCACCGCAGCAGCTTACGGTACAGTTCCCAACTCGCCGACACTGGCCAACTGGATCGGACAGCTGGGAAGCTACATCGTCAACTACAAGAACGGCTCCGAGGCATCCGCCACGACGCTCGAGTGCATCGACAACGGCGCACTCAAGACATTCCTGACCGAATGGAAGGCCATGTATGATGCAGGCGCACTGGTCAACCAGAGCCTTTCGACCAACCAGTTCATCGCAGGCGAGGTCGCAATCTTCACCAACTCCTCGGCAAACGTCAGCAACATCCTCTCGAAGGTCAACGGAGCATTCGAGGTCGGAGCAAGCACATACCTGAGAGTCAACGACAGCGCTTCCTACGGAGCAACCGTCTCCGGTTCCTGTCTGGCCATGTTCGATTCGGGCGATTCGCTGAAGAAGGCCGCAACATGGGAGTTCATCAAGTACCTGACCGGAGAGGAAGTCCAGGTTGATTTCGCAATTGGCACCGGCTACACACCTGCCTACAAGAGCGCTTCCGACAATGCAGACTACAAGGAGTTCGTGGCTGCAAGACCGCAGTTCGCAGTCGCGGCCGATCAGCTTGCAACGACTCCTGCAGCAATGAGATCCATCACGATCGGACCGTCGGTTGACTTCTACTATGCAATCCAGAACGAGATTTCGGACATGCTGGCAAAGAACCTTGCAGTGGATGATGTAGTAAAGAGCATGGGCGACAGCCTCCAGGCTCTGCTTGACAACTACCACAGGACAAATCCGTAAAAGAGGCCTATATGTCGATAAAAATCCGAACAATAGCCGTAACAGGGGAGAAAAAAACGGAAATCCTGAATCTGGAAACACCGGATCTCGTGAACGGGGAAGTTCTGGTAAAGGTCCATGCCATAGCTCTGTGTACCCTCGAGCAGAGGATTTTCAGGCGTGATGTCAAAATGCCTCTTCCGTGCGCCGGAGGCCATGAGGTTTCCGGAGAAATCGCTGCCCTGGGACCCGGCGTCGATGCAGGACGCTGGGCCGTGGGCCGGCGCGTGGCAGTCAGGATGCTCTACAACTGCGGGGAGTGCTATTACTGCAGGACCGGACGCACCAATCTGTGCACCAAGGCCCTGAAGAAGCCTGTCAGGGAGGGCCTTCTGCCCGGTCCCGGAGGGCTTTGCGACTACGTGATAGTCAAATCCCAGGACCTTTTCGACATCGCAGACGGCATCTCCTATGAGGAGGCCTCTCTCACCGAGCCTCTGGCCTGCTGCGTCCACAGCGTCCGCAAGGCCGATCTGCAGTTTGCCGATACCGTCGTGATCATCGGCGGCGGAATCATGGGAATCAACCATGTCATGCTCTGCAAGAAGCGCGGCTGCAGGGTGATTCTCTCCGAGGTCGATCCCGTCAGAAGGGACCTTGCCTCGAAGCTCGGTGCCGACATCACGTTCAATCCGCTTGAGAAGGACCCCGTGGCCTACGTGAAGGAGCTTACCGAGGGACGCGGAGCCGACTGCGTGTTCAATACCACTGCAATCCCTTCGGTCGTTCCCCAGGCGATTGCAATGGTCGGAAAGACCGGAAAGATGATCCAGTACTCCTCGATGCATCCGGATGCACCGGTGGAGGTGAGCCCGCAGATGCTCCATTCCGGCGAGTTCGTGCTCACGGGTTCCGTCAGTCCGACGGCCCTCGATTTCGATACCGCCAACAGGCTGATCAATTACGGAATCATAGACATGAAACCCGTCATTTTCGGGACATTCGCATTTGAAAATGCGCAGGCGGCCTTCGAACAGGCAATCGTTGCCGGGACATTCCGCTGCGTGATCACGGACTGAGTGCCATGGAAAAGCATCTTGTCGTCGTTTCATTCGATGCAATGGTCTGCGAGGACCTCGATCTGCTGAAAAACGGTCCTGTTTTCTCGAAATTCCTCAACGAGGGATCCCGGGTCAACAGGATCAGGACAATCTATCCGTCTCTGACATACCCTGCGCACACCAGCATGCTTACCGGTGTGCGCTGCGGCAGACACGGCATCGTGAACAACGAACCCCCGGAGCCGGGCAACCTCAAGTGCGACTGGTACTGGTTCCATGACAAGGTCAGAATCCCCGATATCCACGATGCGGCCAAGAAGGCCGGCCTCAGGACGGCATCGGTCTTCTGGCCCGTCACCGGAGGGCACAAGAGCATCGATTACCTGATTGCCGAGTACTGGGCACAGGGTCCGCAGGATACGCTGGAGAAGGCGTACAAGAGGGCGGGGACAACGGATGAAGTCTACGACAATATAGTGAGGCCGGTGGAGAAGATCATGGCCTCATGGGAGCCTGCAAGCTCGGATGACGCCAAGACCGAAATGGCCTGCGGCATCATTCGCAGGTACAAGCCCCATATCCTGACACTTCATCTGGGCCAGATCGACAGCTTCAGACACAAGAACGGGGTGTTCTGCGAAAAGGTCGCCGAGGGCGTCATGCGAAGCGAGCGCTATATGCAGATGCTCTTCAATGCCTGCAGGGATGCCGGAATACTGGAGAATACCGATTTCGTGATCTGCAGCGACCACGGCCAGATAAACTACAGCCGCAGGATGAACCTCAATCTGCTCTTTGTGCGCGAAGGTTTGATAAAGACCGATGCAGAGGGGAATATCACGGAGTGGAAAGCCTGGGCAAAGAGCGCCAATTTCTGTGCCCAGGTCCATCTTTCGGACCCGTCTTTGTACGATGAGGTGTATTCCGTTCTGAGAAGGGCCTGTGAGGCCGGAGATCTCGGAATAGGGCGGGTGATGACTGCAGAGGAGGCCAAAAAGCAGTACGGCCTCTACGGGGATTTCTCCTTTGTACTCGAAAGCGACGAATCCACGCTGTTTACCTCCAAGTGGACGGAGCCTCTGTTCTCTCCTGCAGAAGGACTGAAGGCCAGCCACGGCCATGATCCTGCAGTTGGACCTCAGCCCGTTTTCCTGGGATACGGTCCGAGTTTCAGAAAAGGAGTTGTCCTTGGCGAGGGAAGAATCATAGACGAGGCCCCTACTTATGCCGGGATTCTGGGATTGGAACTTCCCGATTCGGAAGGTGTCCCGATGACCGGCCTACTAAATATTCCTTGACGGCTAAATATGCCGATGTTAGAATTTTCTCAGAATTCCGAAGACTGAAATTGAGAGGTTTTAAGTGAAGGATGTGACTGCACAGGTTCTTGGAATTCTTGCCCTTTTGGCAATGGTGCTTTCATATCAGCAGAAGGAGCGGAAGAGGCTGCTCTGGTTTCAGCTGGGTTCCAATGCCCTGTATGCCGTGAGCTATTTTCTTCTGGGTGCAAACACGATGGTCGTGATGTGCATCGTCAATGTGGCCCGTTCCTTTGTTTTTTCTAAGAACGATACCAAATGGGGCAAAAGCCGCCTCTGGCTGTATCTGTTCTTAGCCGTGGCGCTGGTAGGCGGAATAATAACGTGGAGCGGTTGGCTCGATCTTCTGATCATTGCCGCAACACTGCTTCTTACGGTTACCCTTTATTCCACCAATCTGCGGTTCATGAGGAAGGTATTCCTGATTCTTCCGTTCATGTACATCGCCTACAATGTGGCGCATAAGTCGTACGGCGGAATCGGAAACGATGTCTTCTGCATGGTATCCGCAATGATTGCCATCTGGCGTTTTGACATTAAGAAAAAACGTGCTGAGAAGGAAGAGGCCGGGCAGGATTCGGTCGGTTCCGGAGAAGCATGAAACCATCGATTGTATGACCCTGGAGTCCCCGTCGGGACAAGAGGAAAGCCCTGATCGTGTTACCTACGGTCGGGGTTTTATTGTTAAATGGGTGGAATCTGAGGCTTTCCGGAGATAAAAAAAGGAGGAAACAATGTCGGAAAAAATGAAGGTTCTGGCAATCACAGGCGCAAAGCAGCCTGAAATCGTAGAGGTCGACCGCCCGGTTCCGGGTCCCGACCAGGTTCTGGTGAAAATCGACGGTACAGCAATCTGCACATGGGAGCAGAGAGTCTATGCTACCGGCAAGTTCAAGATGCCGTTCCTCGGCGGCCACGAGGTCGTAGGCCATGTCGTGGAGATGGGAAGCAAGGTGCGCACCCGCGAGTACAAGGTCGGAGACCGTGTTGCCGTCAGCGTAATCAACACCTGCGGAACCTGCTACTACTGCAGACGCGGTGAGGAGAACCTCTGCGTCGACTCATATGCAAATCTCAGCGAGGATCTGGGAATGAACGGCCCCGGAGGATTCGCTGAATACAAGGTCGTCCCGCCCAGCAAGCTCGGGAAGCTCAACGACGATCTCCCATGGGAGTACGGAACCTTCTCTGAGCCCCTGGCCTGTGTATGCAAC
>JAGCUM010000072.1 GCA_017962865.1 Spirochaetales bacterium | reverse complement strand
CGGCAATCGTTGCAACTCTTCTTCTTAACCTTCTCTTCTTTAATATCTCTGTAAAAAACTAGTGCACATCTTTGAGCTTCCTCAAAGCGTGCTCTATGAACATACTCGATTCGAGGTAAAAATGTCAACACTCTTTTTTATTTTTTTTCGCTTTTTGTTTAAATAGAAAGACCCGGCAAAGGAAATTCAGACCTTCCAATGACTTACGACATCAGCAAGCATATCGGGGTCGTTTCCTATCAGGCCGAAAACCTTCATTTTTCCGTCTTCCGGGTCGGAATTCAGGGACAAAAGTCTCTCGGCTTCGGAACGTTCGTTGACGGTCCAGGTGATGATGGGCAGAGACCCGTGACGCCTGAGATAAGAGGCATCGACCTGTCTGAATCCGGGCTTCTGGTAGGTGGCCCTGCTGATGATGTGCCCGGCCCCGTCCCAGAGGGGTTTGGGGATGTTCTCGGAGTGCTCGAAGATGTCTGCCGACGGGAAGGCGGAGCGTGAGACGGAATTGAAGGCCCTGAGTGCGAACGGGTTGAAGCTGGAAACCAGAACGCGGGAGCGCAGACCGTAATCGTCGATCAGGCCCATCACCTTCCGGGAGAGTTCCCGGTTCACCTTGCCGGCCTTCACCTTTAATTCTATATCATAATAGAAGCGCGAGCCGAAGGATGAGAACAGTTCGGAAAGAAGCGGGACGCGCTGGTCGCTGAACTGAGGGCCCTTGAAGGATCCCACGTCCACGCTTTTCAGCTCATCGAACGTCAGGTCCTCTATTTCACGGTCCAGACCCGCAGTCCGCTTGAGGGAGAAATCATGGGCAACCACGACCTCACCGCTTCTGCAGAGATGTACATCCAGCTCAACGGCATCTATCAGCGGATTCTCCGCGCATCTGGAGAACGAAACCATCGTGTTCTCCGGATAGTCCTGCGAAAAACCCCTGTGTCCGAAGACCAGCACCTTGCGCTGTGAAGCAAGCTGCTCGAAAAACCCGCTCTTCATTCGGCCTTCTCCACAATCGATGTCAGGGCACGGAAAAGCTTCTCCACCATATCCGCAGGAATATCGACTTTGCGGGTCTCCGCAGTCCCGGAGGAATAATCGGGACCGTCGCCGTCATCCATGCAGTAATCGATCACTTTCTCCAACAGGGTGAAATCCACTCCGGAGGCAAAGGCGGCCTTCCTGCAGGCCTCCATGGGGCCGTAGAGACATACGAATCCGTCATATAGACACAGCAGCTTCTGTCTGATATCCGAAGCCTCGTCCGCACGTTTGAGGAACGCTGCAGCCCTGAGATAGTTTTTGTCCATATTGCCGTCACCTCATACCCATGAAATCAAGGACGAACTGAATGGTATCCAGCTGGTCGTACACCCTTCTTCCGATTTCAAAACCCCTGAAGGTCTCGACCGTAATGGTCGGAATCCTGAGGTTCCTGGTCACTTCTGCATTCACGCTGCCCGCAGGTCCCGGTCCGGTGAATCCGAATTCGTTGTGGCAGATGCGCCCCTCCTCCGTCGCGACCAGAAGCTCGAAGAAAAGGTCTTCGATGCCGTCAAGCTCGGTAAAGATGTATGTGCTCCCCAGAAAATCACGGTCCTGGGTGAGAACTATAGCCTCGTGAAGATCCAGAACAAGGTCCGGCCTCTTGCCCGCAATGTCCCTGAAGATCGCATATGCAAGCTGCTCGGCCTCGTCTCCCGAAGGCTCGCCGGGGAAACTGCGGTTGAGGTCCTGGTTCCTGACCACATAGCGGGTCAGGTTCCGCGCTCCGTTGGCATTGGCCGGCACCAGGATATACAGGTCCCCGCAGGAAATCGAAGCCTGCTTCAGCAGAAGAGCTGCATACCATGCGGCCCTCTCGTCCCCGTGGACAGCCCCGACGATATAGATTGCCGGACCCGGGTTCGCACTGTGGATATGCAGAACCTCGGTCTCCGTGATCTGGCCTTCCATCAGCTTGTAGGAACTCTTCTCGACTTCAAACTCCTTCTCGAAGAACGGCCCCACATCAGACAGCTCCATGCTCCAGATATCCCAGTCATCCTTGGGTTCAATGGCCCTGAATCCGTCCCATTTGATGGTCTCACCGGCAACTATTCGGGTCTGAAATCCGTCATCCTCCACATCCGGGGCATCGGAATCGACAATTACCGGCTCCTGCACCACGGGCTCTTCTTCCTTCTCAACCAAGGCCGATACCTCAGAGACCGGCTCGGTCACGGTGCTTTCCGGCTTGGCCTGATCTGCCTGCGCTCTGGTACAGCCGACAAGAAAAACAGCGAGGAGCATATATATAATATAAAGGACTGGCCTTTTCTTCATTCTGCCTTACTGCGGATCGGCAAGATAGTGGCCGATGCCGTTCTCCAGAATCTGCCTGTAGGAAGGCATGTCTCCCAGATCCATATCCCCTTCGCTTCCCACGAATGCATACTGCCGGGCAAACTGCACGAGGCAGGTGATATGTCTGGCACAGCGTTCGGAGAGGCTGATTCCGCTTTCGGTGTACGGAACGGTCACTGCGCCGTAAATTGCTGCGCGGGTATAGAACTTATCCTTTCCGGAAACGACCAGATCCGAGTCTATTCTGCCGTGCAGACGACCCTGCGAAGGATTGGCGGTCTCCATCAGAAGCGCCCAGGTATCCGTGAAATCGCCCAGTTCCCTGTGCGTCAGACCGTGAAGGTTCGTCGGAGACTTCTCGACCGAAATCTGGAAGCTGTCCTCTACCTCCCAGAGAGTCAGGGCGGCAAGCTCAAGGGCATCCTCATGGGCTACGATGGCATTGACCGTGGTGTACTCCGGCGAGGCTTCATGAAGGTCCACCGTGATTTCGATGTCCTCGTTTCTGATCAGCGCGGTGATTCCGTATGCAACCTTCTCCGTCAGGTTTCCGTCCTCACGTCCGGGATAGGCACGGTTAAGGTTCCTCGTCTCGCTTCCGGAGAGCTTCTGTCCGGATGATGCATGGACATAGACCTCGCTGTCCGGCCACTGGTCGATGGGGTTGGTCGCCCTGCTTCCGAAGCGGAAGGCCCTGGTGCCGTTGTCGGTATCTATGTAGAACCTCATGGGAGCGGCTTCCTGAGGATCGGTGCAGGTGAAGGCGCTGTTGTTCGCCCTCGGAATCACATAGAGGACTCCGACTTTCGGACGGCAGTACTCGATGAGCATCACCGCACTGATGAAGCCCGAAGGTTCGTTAGGATGGGTTCCTCCCAGAACCAGCATGCTCGCTCCGGGAACTCCACTGTCGAGGATGTAGACATCGGTATCGCCACTTGTGTTTGCAAGACCGGGGAACCAGTAACTGAGCTTTCTTACATCTGTGACACCGGGGCCGGCGTAGATGGGCTCTTCCTGCTTGGCGGATCTGAAGACAATGGCAAGATAGATTACGGCCGCGATGACGAGAATGCACAGTATCGATGCCGTGATTATGTGTCTGGGTATCTTCTTCATGGGCTCCTCACTTTATAAGCAGGAGACGCAGAAGAAGCGTCACCATGACGATTGCGGCGTCCAGCTGGAAGAAGAAACTGTTCTTCTTTCTGAACATGTTGACTGTAATCAGGACCAGTACGAAGGCTACGATTGCAAGATAAACATACTTGAGCATGTGCAGCCCCCTACTTGGTCAGAAACGCCAGAGCGTTCGTATTGAAGATCACTGCGATTGCAACGGCAATGCAGACCAGAAACGGAATCACGCAGCAGACAAACACCTTCTTGTATTTGAGTCCCACGATCTGGGCCGCATAATTGCCCGCGAGGGCCGTCGGCGGCATGAGGTCTCCGAGACAGCAGGTGAATGCCAGAACTGCAGCGACGATGATATCGTTGCAGGAGGTGTTCTGGATGATGACCAGAAGAAACGGAACTCCGATGACCGATGCGGCACCGTAGGAACTGATGGCACCGAAGCCCGGCATGATGGTGAACGTCGCGATGTAGACGAAGACCATGCCCAGACCCAGACAGCTGACGACTATCCAGCCTCTGGCTCCGACAAGCGTCAGGACCTGGATGAACATTCCAACGCCCATAAGCTTCGCCAGAACCGGTATCGTGGTCTCCATGGCCGAGAGGGATTTCTCCCAGAAGTTGAACTTCTTTCCGGTAAAGAGCCCAACCACTGCCGATATCAGGAAGATGAGGCAGGTTCCCAGCTGCGGGAACTTCGGGAAGGCCTTGGACACAACCAGAAGAACAAACAAAACGATGATCGGAATATAGAGTTTGAAGCCATATTTTTTACCGATTTCGGTATCCAGGCCATCTTTCAGCTTCTCGATATCCAGATTCTTGCAGTATTTCAAACCGAGGAAGAGCACTGCGAAGATTGCACATGGAATGGTAAGCAAAAACAGAGGTCCGTCGAAACCGATATAAGGCATATCCACACCGCCGCCGATGAGCATTGCGGGAATGTTGATCGGAGGAGCGGCCATGCCCATGATGGCGCCGATTGCAATGATGGCTCCGGCCTTCTCCTTCGGAATTCCTATCAGAAGCAGGACCGGGGCAACCAGGGCTCCCGCACTGAGAACCGCTGCCGTCGAGGATCCCGTTATCATTCCGGGGAACATGATCACCAGCATGAGGAATATCAGCATCAGGGCCGGCACCTTGTAGAACTTGGTGACGATGAAGGCATTGAGCGCCTCGAGCGCACCCGACTCCTGGATTACGGTCATGAACAGCATGGCCGTCGATATTATCAGGATGGTATCGATGTATGTGAACGTTCCCTCGAAAAGATGTCTCACGGGGATACCCTGCCCTCCCACCAGGGCGCCGACGACGGCACCCAGGATCATGGAAATGCTCACGGGAAGCTTGAGAAGCAGGTTCGCCAGCAGAAAGACCGCCAGCATGGAGAGAAGACAGATCAGCTCTATGTCCATAAGGTTGACCTTACTTGCTGAATACGTCCGTGAATACGGTCAGTGCATCCTTTGTTGCATAGATGAGGCTGATCGGCAGGTTGTGAGCCTCTGCATAGTCTGTGAACTTGTAATCGAAGTTTGCATCCTCCTTCAGGACGATGTAGCTGGCCTTGGCCATAACCATATCCGAATACTCGTCGGACAGGGTTCCGCGGCGTGCAGATCCTCCGATGTGGCAGCAGATGACCTCTGCCCCGCTCTCCTCGATAGCCTGCATGATGGCCTTTGCACGGGCGGTCTCCTCTGCTTCGGAAATACCTGCGGCTCCGAGTCCCTTCGTGCTTGCGCCGACCGCAATGATGATGGTCTTGTAGTTCTTGAGGGCATCTGCCGTGGCAGTTGCATTGTAGACGTAGTCCACACCGATTCTCTTCATGACCGTATCAAGCATGGCGGCATCGGTGCTCTGTCCGAAGGATGTCACGAACACAGGCTGCGAATAGAGGCTCTTGTCGATGGTTCCGATCGTAACGACCCTGGTCTCCTCGTTGGTCTGCTGCAGGAAATCCACGGTCTGGTTGGGATCGTACTCCGTATCAACCGTTCCCGTGGAGGGAGTGGTCGTTGTCGGGGCGGGAGCTGCCGCCGCAGTCGAGGTGGTTGTAGCCGGTGCTGACGCTGCAGGTGCGGAGCTTGAGCCCTTGCTGCAGGACGCAAAGATGAAAACGATGGCTATTGCCAGGACAAAGATGAGTGCTTTCTTCATGAAATCCTCCGAATTCTATTATAGTTTATTTCCCAAGTTTTTACTCAACAGGTTTCAGGATTTTTCCCAAACCTGCGCTTATCATGTCAGAATATCCGCCCAGTCCCTCGAAGGCGATCGCCCTGTCGGGATAGGTTTCGCTGTAGGCCCTTGCAAGGTACGTGACACAAACCACATGGCGTGCGACCCTCTGTACAAGGGGATAACCGTCCTTCGGTACATCGAAGTAGATGTACCCGTCAAGGTGGGCCTGATAGTAGTTCGGCTCATTGCCGTTGACTATCAGATCATCATCCATCTTGCCGTGCAGAGGCCCCATCGATGGATTGTAGGTCTCCATCAGGGTCATCATCGATGCGGTATTGTCTCCGAGACTCCTGTGCGAGAGGCCGTAGGACTTCACTCCCGAGTACTCCGCCCTCATGTCCAGATCATCGAACTGCATGTCCAGGGCCATGCTCTGGGCTATGGACATCGCCGTCTGGTTGTCTGCCTTCATGTTGACCATCGTGCAGTCCAGATACAGGAACTCCGGGGATCCCTCATGCATATCCATCGTCAGGTTGATACCCTCACGGTTGATCAGGTTAAAGATTCCTGCGCAGACCATCTCGGTGAGAACACCGTTCTCGTTTCCGTAGTAGAGCCTGTCCACGTTGCGGATTTCGGCAATCTCGGTTCCGACAAGCTGGCGCCCCGAGGACCCCATGTAATATGTGTAATCGGGCCACTGGTCCACCGGGTTGGTCAGGCGGTTGCCCACACGGAATGTGCGTACGCTTCCGTCATCCAATGTGATGTCGAAGAAATCCTGCATGCCGTCAAGGGGCGATGTATGCGTAAAGCCGCTCTTGTTGGTCCAAGGGATGATGAACAGCCTTCCGACTGTACATTTTAGGTTCTCGGCCATGGCGATGGCGGCAACCGGACTTGCGGTCTCGTTCGGATGGGTTCCTCCCAGAATCAGCATGGCACCGCCGGGCACCCCGCTGTCCAGAACATAGATTTCAGTATCCAGGTTGGTCCCCTTCAGTCCGCTGCAGTACTCCGAGAGCATCCTGATTTCGGTCACGTAGGGGTTTTCGGCTATCGGCTCTGCCTTGTGCATGGCAAGGAAGTCCACCGAGGCAAAGACTGCAAACAGGAGGGCGACTGCAATGACTATGATGTTCTTGATATAGCTCATGTCCCCTCCTACTTTATGTGAAGTGCCCTCAGGGCAAATGTGACAAGCACGAAGGCTATGCACACAAGCTCGGTAAACGGGCGCTTTTTGACGATCTCGAGCAGAAGAAGCAATGCGAAGACCGTGATGATAATGTAATAAATCACCTGCAGCATAAACCCCTCCTTACACGATCAGAAACGACAGCTTGTCACCGAAGACTACCAATAGTACTCCCATGACGAGGACCAAAGATGCCGGAACACAGACGTTTTTCAACACTTCTGTGTGTTTCAGGCCACTGTTTTCCATTATTCCGCCTCTGCGTGTCACCAGGGCAATCACTGCAAGGACCACGCTGCAGCCGGTAACTGTCACAGTATTGGCCAGCCAGCCGATCGGGAAGACGGCATAGGTGATCAGGAATGCGGGAATCGGTATGGAGAAGAAGTAACCTATGATCAGGGATGCAGCCATCAGGACCAGCATTACGCCGGTCGTGCTGTAGCCCAGAATCCAGTAGCTGAACATTCCCCTGACTCCCGTCATCGAACTGACCTCGATGAAGGAACCGAGTGCAAACACGATGGCCATTGGGACCACGGCCTTCATCAGACCGTCAGAGACAGTGTCCAACGTCTCCTTCGCACTGCCGAAGAACCTCGTGAGAACGAGGACCAGAAGCGTTGCGATGAAGAACACCAGGGTGTTGCCGCCCAGCCAGATGAAGGACGAGAGAACACCCTCGATTATCACTGCAACCATGACGAGGGCAAGCACGATCAGTGCCGCTGCCGCTCCCCTGTCATGCATTTCCGCTTCCTCAAGCGAGGCAAGCGTCCTGTACTCCATCAATGCATAGGCAATGAAAGCCGGAAGAGCCACCACCAGAAGAGGAAGGAAGAATCCCGAATACGGAGTCGGAAGGACGCTTCCTGCTCCGTTTGCGGCTATGATGGCAGGAATGCAGTTGGGAGGAAGCAGTACTCCGAGGAAGGCTCCCACGGCCACGATGACCGGAGCCTTCTTCTCCCCCTGCTTCTCAAGCAGATTCCTGACCAGTTTTCCGGTAGTCAGGAGACTTGAGGTTGCAAAGCCGGTCAGCATCGACGGCAGTGCGATGAAAAGAAGCACGAGGAATGCTCTCAGGACTCCGAACCGGACCTTGGATATCTTCGAATAGAGAAGAACAAAAGCCCCGGACCTGTCCAGAACCGCAACCAGAACCGATGCGGCACATACGCACAGCAGGCTGTCCAGGAATCCGAAAGGTCCCTCCACGATCTCCCTGAACCTAACGCCCATGCCTGCGACAAGACTGCCGGCCACGGCGGCTATGAACAAAAAGAGAACGGACCATTTCTTATCGTTCCGCGTGGCAATCGAGCCCCCGATCGAAATCAGGAACATGACGATCGCCACTATCAATTCATTTCTCATTCAATACTCCAGAAACACTTAAGTATACAGCTGAATGTCAGTTCGCCGCAGGGGTGCGCTGAGACGAAATGACAGTGCTATCTGCACGGCATTGAGCTGAAGCGCAGAGACTGCGGATGAAATGACATTCAGTATGCGGCTGCTCCGTAGTGGCGGCGGTCATCTCCTATTGCATAGAACAGTCCGTCCTTCTTCTCGATGGCTGCAATGCATCCGACATGCGAGCTGTAGGTCTTGTCCGCATCGATGATGTTGTAACCCATTGCCTCGACGGCGCGGATGGTCTCGGAGCTGTAGCCGCCTTCGATGTAGAGATCCTTGATGGTCATGCCGTCCTTCCATGTTCTGGGAGCATTCGTGGCCTGTGCGATATCCATATCGAAATCGATGTAGTTGACGATGGCTGCAAATGCTGCGGAAACAAGGGCCCAGTTACCCGGAGATCCGACAGCCAGAACCGGCTTTCCGGTCTCGTCGGCAACAATCGACGGATAGGTTGTCGAACACACGCGGATGT
>JAGCUM010000004.1 GCA_017962865.1 Spirochaetales bacterium | reverse complement strand
TGAGGCGGGCACGGAATTGTTTATGTCCAGAAGCGTAATGGCATCTGCTGTTACACAGCTTCCGATGTACTCGCTCAGGGCTCCGTAGATATCGACCTCGCAGCTTACGGGGATGCCCCTTGAGGCAAGACGGCTGTTCACATAGCAGGGTTCGAATCCGAACTGCTCGGGGAATGCAGGCCAGCACTTGTCTGCAAATGCAACGTATCTGCGCGCTCCCTTATGGCCTTCGGCCCAATCGAGAAGCGTGAGCTCAAACTGTGCCATTCGCGGCAACAGTTCCGGATAATTGTTTCCGCCCACTCCGAGCTCGGTTGCCATATCGGCGCAGACATCCTTGATCCTCGGATCTTCTGCGTGCTCCTTGAAGCTTACAAGCAGGTCCAGCTCGGAGTTCTCCTCGATCTCGACTCCCAACTCGTAGAGGCCCTTTATCGGGGCATTGCAGGCAAAGAAGTCCTGAGGTCTTGGTCCGAATGTGATTATCTTGAGGTTCCTGACGCCGATAATTGCGCGGGCAATGGGAACGAACTGTCGGATCTGCTCTGCAGCCTCCTGTGCTGTGACGCAGGGATAGTCGGGGATATAGGCGCTGATGTGTCTCATTCCCAGGTTGTAGGAACAGTTGAGCATTCCGCAGTAGGCATCGCCGCGACCGTTGATCAGATCTCCGTCTCCCTCTGCCGCGCTGGTGTACATCACAGGGCCTTCGAACTTCTGGGCAATCAGGGTCTCCGGCGTTTCAGGGCCGAAGTTGCCAAGGAAGACTACCAGAGCATTGCAACCGTGTTTTTTAACATCATCAAGGGCTTTCAGGGCATCGTTTTCATTCTCAACTGTAACCGGGCACTCATAGAGGCCTTTTCCGAAAGCCTTTACCACGGCAGATCTTCTTGCAATTGAAAGTGAAATCGGAAAGCAGTCACGCGACACTGCAATGATTCCGAGCTTTACATTTGGGATGTTTGGGTTCATGTCTTCTCCTTTTTCAGACAAGTTCGGAGAACAGATTCTTCATTGCGGGATAAATCTGCCTGAACTTGGAATACCTTTCGTTGTATAGTTCAACCAGAGAATCCTCGGGCTGAACAGTGGAGCAGACCGATACCAGGGCATCGGAAGCACTCCTCACATCATTGTACACCCCGCATCCCACCATTGCGAGAATAATCGCACCATAGCCCGGACCCTGCTCGGTCCTGTCCAGATCAAGCGGGATTCCCAGCACATTTGCAAATATCTTCTTCCACAGGGGGCTCTTGAAACCGCCGCCGCAGATCTTTGATCTCTCTATCGGAATCCCCAGGCTTCGTGCAACCTCGAAGGAATCGCGGATTGCGAATGCAACTCCTTCCAGAACTGCCTGGACCATATCGCTTCTGACGGTATCCAGACTCATACCCACGAAGGTTCCCCTCGCATCGGTATCATTGATCGGGCTGCGCTCTCCCATGAGATAAGGCAGGAAGAACACATTGTTCCTGCCCAGTTTTTCTTCCCGGATTTCTCCCTGCAGGTCGGAATAATCGTTTCTTCCGAGGACATCCTCACAGAACCACTTGTTGCAGGATGCGGCACTGAGCATGCATCCCATGAGATGGAAGCCTCCATCGGCATGGGCAAACGCATGGAGGGCATTGTTGGGATCGACCTTGAAATTGTCCGAAGAGATGAATACCGTTCCGGATGTCCCGAGGGAGATGTTGCATCTTCCTTCGCCTACTGTTCCGGTACCCACCGCCGCAGCGGCATTGTCCCCGGCTCCGGCTACGACCTTCACGCCCTCGGACAGCCCGAGCTCACGTGCGATATCGGCTTTCAGCGTACCGACGACCTCGTAGCTTTCATACAGGGCAGGCATCTGATTTTTCCTGACGCTGCAGATTTCAAGCATCTCGTCGGACCAGCACCTGTTCTTCACATCAAGAAGGAGCATTCCGCTTGCATCTGAATAATCGCAGCAATGAACGCCCGTGAGTCTGTAGTTGATGTAGTCCTTGGGCAGCATGATCTTTGAAATGCGGTTGAAGGCATCGGGTTCGTTCTTCTTCATCCACAGGATCTTGGGAGCGGTAAAGCCTGCAAAAGCGATGTTCGCAGTCAGCTCTGACAGACGTTTTTTCCCGATTACGTTGTTGAGGTAATCAACCTCCTCGGAAGTCCTTCCGTCGTTCCACAGAATTGCAGGCCGAATCACATTGTCATCGCTGTCCAGAGCCACAAGGCCGTGCATCTGACCGCCGGAGCCTATGCCGATGACATCGGAAGAATCAAAACCATCAAGCAACTCCCTCATTCCATTGCGGCAGGCATCCCACCACAGATAGGGATCCTGCTCGGACCACCCCGGTTTGGGGAACATAAGCGGATAATCCCTTGAGACGGTATTGAGAATATTGCCATTCTCATCCGAAAGCAGAAGTTTTACTGCCGAAGTACCAAGATCGATTCCAATGAAAAGCATCACCTGTCCTCCGTTGCAACTACCCTGATTTCCTCCCCGTCCATCACGGTCCTGAAGACCTCTCCCCCGATTGCAACGCTCTTTTCGAGCTCTGTTTTCCTCAGTTGCCGGACAAGACCGATTACATGGGCCTTGCTTATCTGTTCTGCAGTCCTTACCGGAAGCAGTGATCCGTCCGAAATCTTCACGGTGGTGGTGACCGACCTCATGGGAGAGGTGCGTTCCTGCATGGCGAATCTTGCACCGCGCTTGCACCTGTTTCCGGAGAAGGTTCCCGTTTGCTCGTCCCATTTGACCTGACAGCCGTTGGGACAGATGGTACATGTTACAGTACCCTCCTCGGGGAAACCCTTCTTCATGCAGTTGGACTTCTCCTCGTCCCAGGCTTCCATCTCCTCGCCCTTAATGAGGTGTACCGCGTTGCGTCCGGCCATCTCACCCTGCTCCGACACATAGTCTGCAAGGTCCATGACGTGGCGGCTGTTTCCGCATGAGAAGATGCCGGGGACACTGGTCTGCAGGAACCTGTCGGTATCGACTGCATTGTTGGCAAAAAGTCTTACTCCCGCAGTCTGTGCGACCTCGTTCTCCGGTATCAGTCCTACCGACAGAACCAAAGCATCGCAGTCTATGCGTCTTGCGGTTTCCGGGATAACCTTGCCGTTTTCGTCCAGATCCGATAGCTCGACTGCTTCAAGCTTTCTGTTTCCGATGATTCCGGAGACAGTAGTCTTCACATAAAGCGGGATGCCGAACTCCTGCACGCACTGGCTTACATTGCGTGCAAGGCCAGTCGGAGCGCTCATGATTTCCGCGATTGCCAGGACTTTTGCACCTTCGAGCGTGAGTCTTCTTGCCATGATAAGGCCGATATCCCCCGAACCGAGGATGACTACCCGCTTTCCTATCATCACATTGCGCACGTTGACCAGGTTCTGGGCAACTCCGGCCGTAAATACTCCTGCAGGTCTGCTTCCGGGAATGGAGATGTTACCCCTGGTTCTCTCCCTGCAGCCTGTGGCAAGGACTATGGTTCTGGTCTGATACCGTTCGATTCCATCTTTGGTATAGACCGATACACAGTATCCGAGGTCGTTCTTTTCAATGCTGCTCACATGACGTGAGAGAAGGATTCCGGCTCCGGCATCTGTTGCCTCGCGGATTGCCCTTGCCGCATATTCGGGACCGGTAAGCTCGACGTTGTAGCGGATGAGTCCGAAGCCCGCATGGATGCACTGGTTGAGGATTCCGCCTGCACGGTTGTCCCTCTCGAGGACGATTACCGAGGAGGCTCCGGCCTTCTTTGCAGAGCATGCAGCAGCCAATCCGCCTGGACCGCCGCCTATGACAAGAACATCACAGCTTCTCATCACTTCACCTCCCCGCTGAACAGCTCGCTGCCCTTACCCCTGTAGGTTATCTCCTCGGGTTTCATGTGGTAATCATGGATGAGCATATCCACGATCTTCGCCAGACAGTATCCGCCGTTGCACCGTCCGGTAGTCGCCCAGGCACGATACTTGATGGCCGATATGCTCCTGGCCCCGAATCGGTTCTCTATGGCAGTTCGGATCTCACGCCTCGTGACGTTCTGACAGCGGCAGATGATCTCGCCGTACTCCGGATCGGACTCGATCAGCTTCTCCTGCTCCTCTTCGGAAAGCTCCCTGAACCGCACGGGGGCCTTTCGCACGGCCTTGAAGCCGGCCTTGGGACTCAGGTCGATATTATCCTTCAGGATATCCCTCACCATGAAGGCAATGGGGACCGATGCCGTGAAGCCCGGCGATTCTATTCCGGTAAGGTTTATCAGACCCGGACAGGTCTCCTCTTCCTTGATGACGAAATCCCTGAAACCGCCTTCCCCGGGAGGCGCCTGCTTGGGTCTAATACCGCAGTAGTTTCCGATGATATGTTTCCGTTCGATAGCCGGGAGCAAGGCTTTTGCCTCAGAAAACAGCTTGTCCATCACATCCGGGGTTGTCGAATAGTCTTCGGGGTCCTCGAGGTACTCTGCGCTCGGTCCGATGATTATGTTGCCGTCGATAGTCGGAGTCAGATGTATTCCCAGACCACCGATACCTGCTCTGGGAACCGGGTATGCGGGGATATCCAGAAGATCGGAAGCAACCTTGTCCAGGATGTAATACTGGCCGCGGCAGGGATAGATATGATAATTATCCACACCCAGCATCGCGGAGATCCTGTCGCAGAACAGGCCTGCGGAATTGACTATGAACCTGGAATGGAATATTCCCTTGGACGTGCTGACATTAAAGGTATTGTCCTTTTTTTCTATTGCCGTGACCTCGCTGTCGA
>JAGCUM010000071.1 GCA_017962865.1 Spirochaetales bacterium | reverse complement strand
CCAGAATGCTTGTGAACGGATGGGCGACCACGCCTATGGAGCTGCGGTCGAATTCATAGCCCATATCCTCGAGGATGTGGCGGGAGAATGCCTTCTGCTTCTCGACATCATAATCCAGATACAGGAATGCTTCCTCACCGTCCGTCACCTGACGGCCGGAATTCTCTACCTGATCAACCACATCACAAATGGTTTTCTGCATTCCCTCGAAGAGCTCTGCAATCTGCTCCCCGTTGAAGCCTGCATCGTTTCTGTCCAGCATGGTGTCGTAGAGGGACCTTCCCCTGGCTATGTAGGAGGCGCTCTCCTTCTTCAGGTTCACGAGGCGCTCGAGGTACGGATAGAAATCCTTGTAGTTTCCGTCCTGCCTTGCCTCGAACCACTTGTTCTGGCAGGTATTGGCGGCTTCGCTGAGGTCGGTTACAAGCTTTGCAGGAATGAGAACCTCGTCCTCATACTGCTTCTTCCAGACACGGACAAGGGCCTTCTGCTCGTCGGTAGCATCAGTAACGCCTTCAAGGACTTCCAGAATCTCTCCGATTTCCCTGCCTGTCGACATCTCGTGCATCACCGATGAAAGATAGGACAGCTGTTGGGATCTCTCCTCCCCGCCCTTCTTGCTCATCACCGTCTCGAAGTCATACTCAAGAACGGAGCTGATGTGACCGATCATTGTGAGTTTTCTGTCTATCTCCAGAAGTCTTTCGTAAGATTGCTGCTGTTTCTGTGTCATATTGGCCTCACAGTTTTTCAAGTATATCTTCCACCGCCCTGATCACGGAAGTCGGGGTCGAGGAACCGCTGCAGATTCCTATGGTCGAGAATCCTGCTATTTTTTCCAGAAGATCGTCGTCCAGGTCATGCTCGTTCTCGATGCAGAACACCGGCTTTCCGGTTTCATCCAGAGCTCTGGCAAGGTCCTTTGTGTTCTCGCTGTTGCGTCCGCCGATCACGAACAGGGCATCGCACTGTTCGGACAGTTCCTTCGCAGCACGGATTCTCGACGATGTAGCCCCGCAAGGTGTCGTTGAGAAGCGGATGTTCCTGAAGTAGGTCTTGAGGTAACGCCTGATGGAATTGAATTCCTTCTCAGGGAAGGTCGTCTGAACGACAACGACTATTTCATCGTTTTCGGAATACTCTCCTCCGGCAACGAAATCCTGGGCATCCTCCATGCTGCAGATGAGCCGGGAAACAACCGGGCCTTCTGAAGTCTCAACACCCTGAAGACCGATGGTCTCCGCATGGCCTTTGACCCCGATAATTATGGTCTTCTTCCCGTTCAGGGCTGCTTTTCGCAATGCCGAAGCTCCCTTGGCAACAATCGGACAGGTGGAATCAATGAGGATGAATCCGGCTTCCTGGTAGCTTCTGCGCAGGCTGTCCGGAATTCCGTGGGCCCTTATCAGCGCCACCCCGGGCTCGAACCCCCTGCTCCATTCGGTCACCTGCATGCCGCGGTTCGTGAAATTCTTCACCACATCCTTGTTATGGATGATCTGCCCTATGCTGTAGCAGGGCAGACCCGCCTCCTTTGCCTTGTCGATGCAGAGTTCGGCCTTCTCGATGGTGTTGGAAACACCGAAGCAGTAACCGATGACCTTGCTTCTTATGACCTTCATGTTGCCCCCGAAAAGCCGTCAGACAAGAATCTTCGGATCCCCGCCGTCATTCTTCTTCTTTCTGGGTTTCTTCTCGTCCTCCGCCAGCATGCTTCTGGCAAGGGCTGCATCGGAAAGGTCTTCCTTCTCCTCTTCCTTGAGGATATCGAAGACTTCTATCTTGCCCAGCGAATAGAGGATGTTGGTGGCCAGGAAGTTTGAAGAATAGGTTCCGACAATGACGCCGAAGATCATGCAGATAGCGAAGCTTCTTACATCTCCCGTGGAAAGGATAGCCAACGGGATGACGGCAAGAAGCGTCGTGACGCTGCTGAATGTGGTTCTGGACAGCGAGCTGTTGACGCCGTAGTCCATCACATCCGAAAGATCCTGCTGATGGTTGTTGTTGATGCTTTCACGCACCCTGTCGAAGATGACGATGGTGTTGTTCAGCGAATAACCGATGATCGTCAGGATGGCGGCAATCGTCGTGGAAGAGATTTCGAATCCCACCAGGCTTATGAATCCCAGCATCAGAAGCACATCGTGCATCAGGGCGATGATGGATCCTATTGCATAGGCAACCTTGAATCTGATCCATACGTAAACCAGAATCAGGGCCAGTGCTATGGCAACCGCCTTGATGGAACCGGTAATCAGACTTGAAGAGAATTTTGCACCGATATAGCTGCTTTCGAGCATCGAATATGTCCTGAAGCTCGAAGACAGCAGACCGTTGATCCTGCTCTCTGCCTCTCTCTGGGTCGTTCCTTCCGGAAGCTTCACCCTGATCTGATAGCGGCCGTCATCCGAGGCTCCCACATTCTGGACCCTCACCCCCTCAATCGAAGAGACGGCAGACCTCACATCCGAGATAGCCACCCCGGAATCCTCGATCTTGACCGAAATGGACAGTCCGCTTTCGAAGTCGATTCCGAGATTGAACCCCTTGAAGACCAGAAGAGCGATAGCTGCAAGAACCAGTGCACATGCGAGAACGAGGTAGATGGTTCTTCTCTTGATTACATGAAACGAGATCTTCATACCATGCTCCTCCTTCTCCATGTGATGGCAATGCGCTCACCGACGGTGAGGTCCATGAGCAGATGGCTCAGGAACAGGGATGTGAACAGCGAGCTCACGATTCCGATGGCCAGCGTGGTGGCGAATCCCTTGACGGCACTCGAACCGAAGAACATCAGCACCAGAGCTGCGATTATCGTGGTTATATTGGAATCCAGGATGGTCCAGAAAGCCTTGGCGAATCCTGCCGATACCGCTTTCTTGGGCGGAGTAAGGGCTCTCAGTTCATCCTTGATTCTCTCGAAGATGATTACGTTGGCATCGACTGCCATTCCGACCGAAAGGATCAGTCCCGCAATACCCGTAAGCGTCAGCGTGGATCCGAATCCTCCGAGCGTGGCAACCATCATGACAAGGTTCATTATCAGCGCCACGTCCGCAATCAGGCCGCAGAAGCTGTAGAACACCAGCATAAAGACGACCACAAGCAGGAATCCGAACACGATTGCACGCAAACCTATGCGCACCGAATCCTCTCCGAGGGATGCTCCGACCGTCTGCTGGCTGGAAACCGTAACGGAAATCGGAAGCGATGCTGTCTTGAGTATGATGGTAAGGTTCTCGGCCTCCTCATCGGAGAAACCGGTAATCTGCACATTGGTGGAAAGTGCATCACGGATCGTGGCCACGCTCTTGACGTGTCCGTCCATGACGATGGCCAGAGGCTGTCCTATATGCTTTTTGGTAAAGTCATAGAAGATCGAGCCGCCCTCATCGCTGAGCTTGACGGCGACCGAAGGCTGACTGCTTGTGCTGTCCTTGCTCTTCTCGGCAGAGAGAAGATAGCCTCCGTCCAATGCAGGCTGTCTGTAGATGACCACTATACCGACAAGCAGCTCCAGACCGTATTCGTCGGTGGCGAATATTCCTGCGGCCACCCTGTCCTCAGGCAAAAATGACGGCGAGGCGAACGGAAGGTCGTTGCGGATGGCTTCCTCTATCCTTTCGCTCTCGGACGGATTTTCCGCCAGATAGGCCGACATCCTCTGGGTATTGAGGGTATCGGCAAGATGGAAAGCCAGGGAACCCTTGCCCTTGAGGAAGGCATCCACCCTCTCCGGGTCCGGAGTTCCGGCAAGCTCGATGAGGATCTGGTCTTCACCCTGACGCCTGATTTCAGGTTCTGCCATTCCGAACTGGTCGATTCTGTTCTTCAGGATCTCGATATCCTCGTCTATGGCTGCTGAAATCTCGCTCTCGGACGGCTCGTGGCCAAGTCTCTGCTCAAGCGATGACGGATCGACATCCAGAAGGATGCTCATTCCGCCCTTGAGATCCAGACCGAGCTGAAGAGCCTTGGAAGAGAGCCCTTTCAGGTCCTGTATCTTTTCCCTGCAGTACTGCTCGACGGCTGACATCAGTGCCTGACCGTCATCGGAGGATGCGGAGAAAGCTGCAAGTACATCGGCGCCTGTCTTTACATCTGTGCCGCCATTTCCCTTAGCAAGCTCAATTACAAAAGAATACTCCTTCGGGATGGCGGAGCTCGGGTTATCCTGAAGATACCTGAGTACTTCCTGGGCCTGTCCCTGGGAGTATTCCTTGACCTGGAGGCTGCTGCCCGTTGTCAGGGCCTTGTCCTCCGCCGGTACGAAAAAGTACCACTTGATTGTCGGGAAAAGGAACCAAACACAGATTGCAAGCACAACGGCCGCAATCAGAATGCGTTCAGTCTTTTTCATGCTATTGTCCGGCCGGAATCAGTTCTCGGCCTTTTCCTCTTCTGCCGGAGCTTCAACAGCCGGAGTCTCCTCAGCAGGAGCTTCGACAGCGGGCTTCTCGACTTTCTCGATCTTCTCTTCCTTCTCCTTCTTTGCAGGCTTCTCGGAAGAGGTCTCTTCCTTCTTGTTCAGAACTGAAGAGATGGCGTTCTTGCTGAACTCGATTCTGGTGTTGTCGTCGACCTTGACGATGACAGTGCTCTCCTTGACGACAGCGACTGTTCCCCTGATGCCGCCGATTGTGACGATCTTGTCACCCTTCTTGATGGCAGCGAGCATATCCTTGGCTTCCTTGTCCCTCTTTCTCTGAGGTCTGATGATCAGGAAGTAGAAAATCAGGATGATTACACCGAAGGTAATCAGTGTCGTGACCATGGAACCGCCTGCGGATGCTCCGTCAGAAGTTGTTGTCGATGCTCCCAGAGCAAGAATCAATGAATACATGCTATTTCCTCACTTATCGGATTATTTGCGAATGCTTTTATTAAAATACACATATATCAGTATATTGTCAAACAAAGGGCCCGCGGTTTCCCACGGGCCCTATTGCCTCTCAATCCATCAAATGATTATTCGCCGCAAGACTGCGTTGCAACGAGGCGACATACCTATTCGGTAGGCGCCGAGCAAAACGCAGAAATTGCGGATGAAGAATCATTTGATAATTACATCATGCCGCCCATTCCGGGATTGGCAGGTGTTGCCGGCTCCGGAGCGGGAATGTCGGCGATTGCGCATTCGCTCGTAAGGATGAGAGCTGCGATGCTTGCGGCATTCTGAAGTGCGCTTCTTGTGACCTTGACCGGATCGATGATTCCGGCTTCGACCATGTTGACCCACTTGTCGTTGTTTGCATCGTAACCTACGCCTGCTGCGCTGTTCTTGCACTTGTCGGCGATGATTGCACCGTCTTCGCCTGCATTCTCAGCAATCTGGCGCATGGGCTCCTCAAGGGCTCTGCGGACGATCTTGTATCCGATCTGCTCCTCGTCGGTAAGAGAAGAGAGGTCCTTGGACTCCATCTTCCTTGCAGCCTGTGCGAGAGCGACTCCGCCGCCGGGGATGACTCCCTCTTCGATTGCAGCACGTGTTGCATTGACTGCATCCTCGACTCTGTGCTTGCGCTCCTTGAGCTCGACCTCTGTCGGGGCACCGACGTTGATGACTGCAACTCCGCCTGCCAGCTTGGCAAGTCTTTCCTGGAGCTTCTCGCGGTCATAGTCGCTGGTTGTCTCGGTAATCTGCTTCTTGATCTGACCGATTCTGTCCTTGATGTCGGCGGCGTTTCCGAGGCCGTTGATGATTGTCGTATTCTCTTTCTCGACCTTGACGCTCTTTGCCCTACCAAGCTGAGTGAGCTCAGCATTCTCGAGCTTCATTCCGAGCTCTTCGCTGATGACCTGTCCGCCGGTGAGGATTGCGATATCCTCGAGCATTGCCTTTCTTCTGTCACCGAAGCCCGGAGCCTTGATGGCGCAGACATTCAGTGTGCCTCTGAGGGAGTTGACGACCAGTGTCGTCAGAGCTTCGCCGTCCACATCCTCTGCGATGATCAGAAGCGGCTTTGAGGTCTGGACGACCTTCTCGAGAACGGGCAGGAGTTCCTTCATTGAAGAAATCTTCTTGTCGTAGATGAGGATGTACGGATCCTCCATGACGCTTGTCATGGTCTCTCTGTTGCTTGCAAAGTAAGCGGAGATGTAACCTCTGTCGAACTGCATTCCCTCGACGAAATCGGTTGTGGTCTCGATGTTCTTGGACTCCTCGACCGTGATGACTCCGTCCATTCCGACCTTCTCCATGGCGTTAGCGATCTCTTCGCCGATGGTTCTGTCGTTGTTTGCGGAAATTGAAGCGACCTGTGTGATCTCTTCCTTGTCGGAGACTGTCTTGGACTGGCTCTTGATCTCTGCGACTGCATCAGCTACAGCCTTGTCGATACCGCGTCTGATACCCATCGGGTTGACACCGGCTGCGACACTCTTCATGCCTTCCTTGGTGATTGACCATGCAAGGACTGTTGCAGTGGTTGTTCCGTCTCCGGCCACATCGTTGGTCTTGGAAGCAACTTCCTTGACAAGCTGTGCACCCATGTTCTCGAACGGATCCTCGAGCTCCACCTCACGGGCAACCGTAACTCCGTCCTTCGTAATCATCGGAGCACCGTACTTCTTGTCCAGAAGGACTGTGCGTCCCTTGGGACCCAAGGTTGTCATGACAGCCTTGGCAATCTGCTCAACACCGGAAACCAATGATTTTCTGGCTTCCTCACTGAACTGTAGCTGTTTTGCCATAATATCTATCCTCTATAAAAAAGTTTCTGAAAATGCGGCATTACGCCAGCGTTACCAAAGATACAAAAGAATCCGAGAGAAATCAAGTTTAGCTCTGAATTTATAAAATGATGGCACTCAGGCCGAGGGCGAACAGTCCGGAGAAGATGTTGCTCATGAGGTTCACGACGTCATTGTCCACCCAGCGGATACCGCGTGAAAGCTCCAGCTTTCTTCCGTCCTTCTCGTTTTCTTCGGAGAACTGCTTGGCCTTCGGATCATAGTAGATACCCTGCACCCCTGCCCCGAGAACGGAATCCAGAATGCAGCCTGCAAAACCCAGGGCTCCGACAAGGACAGCCTGAAGCACGGTAACATCGTAGAACCACAGATACCAGAACAGGGCAATCAGTGCCGAAGACAGGAGCGCAGCTGCAGTTCCCAGTGCGGTCACCCCGCCGGAAAGTCCCTTCGGAACCGGTTTGAAATTGATAATCGAGACCGGCTGTTTTTTGCTCAGGCGGCCGATCTCGCCTGCAAAGGTATCGCTTGTTGCTTCCGCAACGACTGCCCCGAACATGATCAACGCCTTTGTTTCAAAGCTGAAAGTCCAAATCAAGGCTGCTATTGTTGCCATGAGCCCGTTTGCCAGAACCTGCATGAAATCCCGGGTGTGGCCCTTCTTTTCCGCAACTTCCCTGCTGCTGTATCCGGATCTGATTGACTTTGAGATCTTTCCGACAACCGTGCAGGAAATGAAGAACAGGAAGAAAAGGAAGAAGCCTGCAAACCCGAGTGTCCACAGGATTATCAGCCCCATGAAGAAAGCACTGACGGCTCCTCCGACGGTCAGGCTCTTCATCGAGTATGCGACAAATGCAATCAGTGCCATCCCTGCAGTCAGGATAATTATCGGCAAAGGCCATTGAAGTTGGAAAATCAACGAGTCAAGTGTTTCAATCATAGCAGTCCAGCAATTACGTAGATTGTCAGGGGCACGGATATGTTGTCCAGCCCGAACGGAGTGAATGCCTCGACAAGCGTTGCCGCGACGCAGCATGCCAGGGCGGAAAGCAGGGATTCCGAAACCGGAAGATTCCCGTAACAGGTCTTGATGATGAATACCACGGCAAAGGTGACAACTGCCATGGTAAGCGAGCCCGCTATGGTTTTCTTGCTGTTCTTCCCTATCCTTCCTGATTTGACATGGCGTCCGACAAGGGAGGCAAGCCCGTCACCGTATCCCATTCCGAGAACTGCACAACCGAAGGCAACGATGTCCCCGAATCCCATTTTCCTGATCAAAATCAGCAGAATTATCGAAATCGGGTACTGAACCAGCCCCCAGTTGCGTTTCGTGCTCTCCTGAGCCATCAGCTTCGAGAGACCTCCGCTGATGTTCATGACGGCATTGATGACGGCAAACGAGGCAAGTCCGACTATCGGCCAGAGGTCGCTCTCGAATACATGCGCATAGATGAAGAACCAGTTGGAAACACCTATGTGGACAATCTTCCTGGCAACTTCCGAACGCGACTCCCCGAGCCCCTTTTTGCCGTATTTCGCAACGACAGAGGAGAAGCCCAGACACAGTCCGATCAGGAGAACCGACAGAAGAAGGCCCAGCGCATCACCATGCATGTCCGCCGCCGCCTCCGAAACCGCCGCCGGAGAATCCGCTTGAGTGGAATCCTCCTCCGCCTACACGGGAACCGGCGCTGCCCGAAATCGAGGACTTGGGCAGGGATGCAGCCGGAATTGCGGTGTTCATCCTTCTTGCGAGCCTCGACCAGTAGAAGGCATCCACTGCCGTAGCACCCGTAATCCATGTCGGCTGCTGGAGCGGGATATCCTTGAACTTCTTGGCCCACTTGTCCTCAAGACCCAGCACGACGGCAAAGCTCAGGACCTTGTAATAGAAATCGGGATCCGAGTCTATCATCATCTTCAGCTGGTCGATCTCGACCTTGTCGATGAACTCCCTGTAGCCCAGAATCTCTTCCAGAACCTTGTCTCCGTATTTGGTCCTCCTGTCCGTGATGGCTCCCATAAAGGCCATGAGGGTACAGCACGATACCGAGAAGATCAGCTGGAAGAAGTCGGGCTCCGTTTCATTGATGAGGGTCCCGAGGAATCCCAGGACAAACAAAGCCAGCACCGGAATGACGAATCTGATGACTGTCGGCAGAATGTTCGACTTGCGCATGTGCCAGGTCTTGAACAGGGTGTCGAAGCTCACCAGATTCAGGAAGAACAGGGCAAACCCTGCTCCCAGATGGAAGAAGGCAAAGAAAGTATCGACGTTCTCGTAGAGAGCTACGGTCAAGGTCAGCAGAATCATCGGAATAAAGGACAGAAGCGAAACAAGGCCGGCCATGTTCCTGCTCTTGCTGTCCTTCAGGGCCCTGTCTCCCTTGAAGTAGTTCTTCGTGGAGGACTTAGTCGCAAGGATGGTCTCATAGAACTTGTTCTTCTCCAGATCCTTGAAAGTGACCTTTTCTCCGACATCGCAGTGGAAGAAGCCGTTGAACAGCTTCACCTCGAAGGCAGGAATAACCTTCCCGCTTTCGATGGCATAGCCCTCAATGTCCTTGAGCTTCGTGAACTCGAACTTTCCGCTTTTCTTCTCTTCGATCGACAGAAGGCCCTCATCCGCCCAGTAGAAGATCATGGAGATGATATCCTTGTCATCCACGGTGGAATCGGCGACATAACCCACCATAAGGGGAGAGAATCCCTCGGGCGGCTGGAATCTGGCAACCACGATGGGGGTGTTGTCCTTTCCGAAGCGGATCCAGATGAACATTGCCAGGGCAATCAGGATGATGCAGACAATCGGGTTGATTGTCTTTGCTATCCCCGTGTAGTCCCAGGGCTCCCTTGCCCCGACATACCAGCCTTCCGGCAGGTCAATGCGGATCGTGATTCCTTCGTAGGGTCCCATGTCCTCCATGTAACCGTCGATCAGAAGGCTGCCGTCATCCTCTTCATTGAGATAGACCTCTCCCTTGTCCCAATCGAAACGGGTGGAACCGTAAGGTCCGCTTGTCATGTACGTGTTCTCCAGAATGTGCTCGATGAAGTCATAGTATTCGTACCATTCCTCCTGAGGCACATAAGGAAGAGAGACGGAGAAGACCGCAAACTCGATGGGGCATTCCCAGTCGGGACCGATGAGGTTCAGATAGAGCTCATCGTAACCCTCGTTGAAGTCCGCGCCCAGATCGTAGTCATAGGAAATGGTATAATCCACGATACCCCTGACGGTCTTGTTTGCATCGCCTATCTGCATCACCAGATAACCGTTGTCATAGTCCTTGGTGAATTTCTCGGAACATGTGAGATTGGTGATCTTGGCAACGGTCTTGCCGTTATAATCCCTGTAATCCACCGGAATCTCGCGGACTATGCCGTGATGCGGACCCTCGAAGTTGACCGTGATGGTTTCCTCCACGTGGTGCACGGCATTGTTGCCGATCGTGAAGCTGATTCTGTATTCCCTGATGGAATAGTCCACGGCAAAGAGGCTGAATACGCTCAATGCCAGGACAAGAGTGATAAGGAGAAGTTTCTTCATAGACTCGGGCAAAATCAGAACTGAACCTTTACGTTCTGCCTCTCGGCCTCTGCGACCTCTACATATGCCATCTTCTTGAACTTTCCGCCGAAGATTCCGACTATCAGGGAATTCGGGAAAGTCTCGATGTGGGTATTGAAGGTCTTGACCACGCCGTTGTAGTACTTTCTGGCCTGGAGGATCTCTTTCTCGAGATTCGTCAGCTGAGCCTGAAGATCCAGGAAGTTCGTGTTGGCCTTGAGATCGGGATAGGCCTCTGAAAGAGCGAACAGACTCTTTAGGGTTCCCTCGAAGGCCTTGTCAGCCTTGTCCTTCTCTTCGACGCCGGATGCGCTCATGGCCTTGTTTCTGGCCTCGATTACAGCAGTAAGGGTCCCTTCCTCGTGTTTGGCATAGCCTTTGACCGTCTCGACGAGATTGGGAATCAGGTCATATCTCTGCTTGAGATGGGCATCGATCTGTGCGTATGCCTCTTCTCCCTGGTTCTTGAGTTTGACGCAGTTGTTGTAGATTGAAATCAGCCACATGGCCAGAATAATCAGAACAGCGATGATGATAAGTGTAACACCCATTTTTATGCCTCCGAATGCATATTGTATTTTGAATTATAGCTCGATTCCAAGAAGATTCGAGTAGGCAAGAAGCTTTCCGTCTCCCTCGCAGCCCGCAAGGACCTTCTTTGCAAGGATCTTGCCCAGCTGCACGCCTTCCTGGTCGAAACTGTTGATATTCCACACGAAGCCCTGGAACATGACCTTGTTCTCGAAGTGGGCAAGTATGGCACCGAGGATGAACGGATCGAGACTGTCGGCCACAAGGACGCTTGACGGACGACCGCCCTCGAACGCCTTGTTCGTGTTCTCCGGGTTGTCCTTTCCGCAGGCGAATGCCACGATCTGGGCAACGAGGTTTGCCTTGAGCTTCGTCTGGCTGTCGGATCCTCCGTTGACGGCATCGAGGTTGCCCTCTTTCTTTCTGAAACCTATGAACTGCATGGGCACGATATCCGTTCCCTGATGCAGAAGCTGGTAGAAGGAATGCTGGCCGTTGGTACCGGGCTCTCCGAAGATGACGGGTCCTGTCTGATAGGAGATGACCTCACCGAAGCGGTTCACATGCTTTCCGTTGGACTCCATGTCCAGCTGCTGGAAGTGTGCGGGCATGCGGTGAAGGCTCTGGCTGTAAGGAAGGACCGCGGTATAGGGATAACCCAGTACATTGCGCAGATAGATTCCTATCATGGCATCCATCAGGGTTCCGTTCTTCCTGATATCGCTCTCCAGTGCGGCCTTGTCCTCAGCGTGTGCACCGTCGAGGATCTTCCTGAACACATCGAATCCGTATGTCAGCGAGAGAATCACTCCGCCTACCGGGCTGGTTGCCGAATAGCGGCCTCCGATGTAGTCGTCCATGAAGAATACTGCAAGGATGTCGGGGTTGTTCGCAAGAGGGCTGGTGTTGCTTGTTACCGCAACGACGTGCTTCTGCGGGACAAGTCCCTTGATGCCGCTGTTTTCCATCACCTTGAATACCAGATCACGGTTGGCAAGGGTCTCCTGCGTGGTTCCGCTCTTTGAGACCAGGATGAACAGAGTACTCTCGAGATCCAGACCCTCGAGTACCGCACAGGCATCGTCCGGATCTACGTTGGAGATGAACCTGGCCTGGAGCTTCTTTGAACATCCATCCTCGGGACCGATAAGATTGAGGGCATAACAGAGCGCTCTCGGGCCCAAATCTGAGCCACCGATACCGATCTGGACCACCGTTTTGATTTCCTTCCCGGTGGAACCCTTGATCTGTCCGCTTCTGACCTTCTCGGAAAAATCCTTTATCTTGGCAAGCTCGCCCTCATAGAAGTCGCCCTTCTCCACCCCGTCTGCCATGACACGCAGGCCGCTCAATGCACGACCTCTCGTAAGCTGATGGAGAACCAGACGCTTCTCTCCGGTATTCATGACTTCCCCGCTCAGCAGAGCCTTGTACTTCTCGATCAGCTGCTGCTCGTCGGCAAGCTTCTGAAGCGAATCGATGACAGCCTCGTCGACAGGCATCGCCCCGTAGTTGTATGAAAGGCTTCCGGCTTCACCGATGGTGGATTTCTCTATCCTCTCTGCACAGAGATTGTTCTTGATGTCAAACGGTTTCCTTGCCTTGAGTTCTGCAAAGCTTTCCGTGCAATCCAGATTTCTGTAATCGATCATACCCGCCTCTATCAGTCATCGACAGCAGGGATTCTGGCCTTGAAGCTTTCCTGCAGGTCTTCTTTTGTCATTCCCTCTCTCAGGATCACGATGATGGTATCATCACCGGCCAGAGTTCCCAGAATCTCAGGAAGAGCAAGGGCCTCGAGTCCGACTGCAACGCTGTTTGCGTGACCCTCACGTGTCTTGATGACGCCGATGTTTCCGCTGAACTCCATGGAAACGACACCGCGCCTGACATCCTGGATGTAGCTTTTCTCGGATTCCGCAATAAGATCATTGTCGGGAAGCGAGTAGTAATAGCCGCTCCAGCCGTCGGAAATCTTGCCCACCTTGAGCATTTTCAGGTCCCTTGAAAGGGTTGCCTGCGTGACTGAATAACCCTCCTCCTTGAGAAGGTTCAGAAGCGTGTCCTGATTGTCGATTCTGTTCTTCTTGATCAGGTTCTTGATGACCGTAAGTCTGTTGTACCTCTGTTTCATTTACTCCCTCTGTTCTGTGTATGTAATTGATGAGAATGCATAATCAGCAAGCTATAATATACAACGCGTATACAGAACTAAGCAAGGAAAATATACGTTTTTGCCCGTTACTATATACAGAATCGCACCGTTTTCCCTGTTTTTTTGAAACATTTTACGAAAAACCATTAAAGCTTATGCATTCGGCATTCAGTTTTCAGAGTGATGTGGCAAACCCCTTCGATTTGTTATAAAATCAAGGCATGGACTACCACAGCAGAGCAAGGGAGCTTCACGGACTCCTGACTGAATATCAAAGGGCCTACTACATCGACGGCCGACCGCTCGTATCGGATCTGGAATATGACCGCCTTTTCGACGAGCTGGCGCGCATCGAAGCAGAACACCCCGAGACAAGAACCCCTGACTCCCCCACCCAGAGAGTCGGAAGCGACCTTTCCTCCGACTTTCCCGAGGTAGAGCATACAATTCCGGTCCTCAGCCTGGACAAGGCATACAGCGATACCGAAATCCTTTCGTGGATAACCAAGACAACCAAGAATACCGGTGAGAACCTTTCGTTCGTGCTGGAAGAGAAGCTCGACGGCTTCTCCATCGTCCTTTACTACGAGAAGGGCCTTCTTGCCAGAGCCGTCACCAGAGGCAACGGCTTCATCGGAAACGACGTCACCGCCAATGTGAAAACCATCTATTCGGTTCCCCTCAGGCTCACCGAGGATATCGATATCGCAGTCAGAGGAGAAGTGTTTCTCAAGAAGGCCGAATTCGAGCGCATCAACGCAACCCTGTCGGAGCCCTATGCAAACCCGAGAAACCTTGCTGCGGGAACAATCAGGCGCAACAAGAGCAGCGAAACCGCGCAGGTGCCGCTGTCCATCTACGTCTACGAAGGATTCTGGGCAGACGGAGGACAGATAACCGACCACATCCAGATCCTCAGCAAACTGCGTTCCCTGGGCCTTCCGGTCGATCCTCACCTCTCCTACTTCTGCAAGACGGAGGAAGAAGCCCAAAAAAGGCTTCAGGAAGCCTCCCTCGAAGGCCGCGCCGGCAGCTTCGACGATATCCCGCAGGCAATTGCCGACTACACTCTGGCACGCAGAGACCTGCCATATGAGATCGACGGCCTTGTCGTCAAGGTAAACGAGCTCTCCACCAGAGAGGAACTGGGTTACACCGAGCACCACCCCAGATGGGCCATCGCATACAAGTTCGAGGCCCCGCAGGCGCAGACCCAGGTCCTGGACATAGATGTTCAGGTCGGAAGAACCGGCAGGATCACCCCGATGGCAAGAATCAGGGAAACCCTCCTTTCGGGCAGCACCATCCGCAACATCACCCTCCACAACCAGGATTATGTCGATGAACTTGAACTGGCAATCGGAGACACCGTGGCCATATCCAAACGCGGAGACGTCATCCCGGCAGTAGAGAACGTCATAGAAAAGAACGATACCGGCAACACCACATGGCAGATGCCGGAAAAATGTCCTGTCTGCGGCACACAGATCATAAAGCGCGGTGCACATCACTTCTGCCCCAACTACGATTGCGCCGCCCAGGCAAAAGGAAGGCTGTCCTTCTTCTGCGCAAAAGGCCAGATGGACATGGAGGGCCTAGGCCCCAGAACCATCGAAATCCTCTACGACAACGGCTTCGTGAGAAGTATCGGGGAACTCTACACCTTCGATTTCAACCGGCTCAGAGGCCTTGAGGGCTTCGGAGGAACCGAGGGCAAGAAAATAGAAGGCATAAGGAACTCCATTCTTCAGAGCAGGAAAACACCTTTCCGCAATGTCCTTGTTTCCCTCGGAATCCCGGAGTTCGGAAAGAAGGCAGTGGATCTGGTCTGCGATGCCGGTTTCGACAGCATGTCGAAGCTTCTTGAAATCGCAGACAGAAATGACGAACAGAGCCTGTCCACAATCAAAGGTATTGGGCCAATTACCGCAAACCTAATTATTGATGGCCTGAATTCGCCTGCTACGCGTAAATTAATAGATGAACTTCGCGAGGCAGGCCTTCAAATGGAAGATGAGAAGAAGGACAATTCCGACCTTGAACAGATCTTCCTGGGCCAGAGCTGGTGCGTCACGGGAACATTCGAGAACTTCAATCCCCGCAGCAAGGCAATGGACGAAATCAAGAAGCGCGGCGGAACCGAGGTCTCGGGAGTATCTAAAAAGACAAGTTGCCTCCTTGCCGGAAGCGGTGCAGGCAGCAAGCTGGACAAGGCACGGGAATTCGGCGTGAGAATCGTCACGGAGCAGGAATTCATGAAGATGATCGGCTCCTCAAATGAAGAAACGGCGGCAGAAGAGCCGAAGAAAGAGGAAGAACAGCTCTCGTTGTTCTGACACGGAGAGAAACGGATGGACAAGATAAACCTCAAGGTGAAGCTGTATCTGGAAAACGAGCAGGACAAGTTCATGGGTATCGGTGTGCTTTGGCTTCTTCAGAAGATCCGGGAATGCGGATCTTTGAGGGCCGCTGCCTTGGAGATGGGAATCTCCTATTCCAAGGCCTTCCGCATGATCGAGAACCTCGAGGCTTCCCTCGGAACTCCCGTCATCTCCCGCAGAAAGGGCGGCATGCAGCGCCCGGGAGCCTCCCTGACCCCGTTCGGCCAGGAGTTCATAATCCTATACGATAAATTCCAGAGAAAATGCAAAACCCTGATGGAAGAGCCCTTCGAAGAATTCACGGAAGACCTCAAAACACTGATTTCCAATCATTCCGAGTAAGTATTTTCGTATTTTTTAATGTCAATTAACTCCAATTATTAAAATAAATTACCCTCAAATCATTAATCTGTTTCTTAAAATTTTCGATGTTTTTTCTCAAAATGTATTGCAATTTTCCGTCCGTTTCGCTATTTTAATGAGCGTGAGATGTAAATCTCAACCTCCTTTTGTTCCCCCATGGTTTGACCTCCTTTTTCCCATGGGGTTTTTTATTGCCCTTTTCCCATCCACACAGGCTCATACATACTGTAAGATTAGTACTTGTTGATAAAACACCCCCTCGGTGTTATTCTTAAGCCATGTCTGAACAAAGCGAACTTTTTGACCTCACCAAAAAGCATCTGATAGGAAAACTCGTCACATCTACGGTCACCAGCGGCAAGATTGCCGATATAAGCATGCCCAGCGAGAATCAGTTCCGTCATATGCTGGTTCTCAGTGCCGCGGATTTCGAAAACTGCAGCGGCATCGAGGTTATGGACGAAGAGTTTCCTTTCTTCGCAAGGGACGAGGTCCTGTACAAGGGACAGCCGGTCCTTGCGGTGTTCGGCTATGACAGCGAGGATGTGGATCTCTTCTGCAAGCAGGTCAAGGTCTCATACCAGATAACACCGGATTCGGAGAGTTCAGGAAGCACCCAGTACGGCAACCCGTTCGCATGGTCCTACGGCAATACCGATGAGTATTTCACATCCAAGGCAAAGACATTCAAGTCTTCATTCGAGGTTGTCCCCTTCTCCAACAGCATGCTCGGAGACCTCAGGGTCTTCGTGGTCGAGAATGACGGCAAATACCATGTGAGGCTGGCCTCCCAGTGGCCCATTCATGTAAGAAAGAGTGTCGCCCAGGCTCTCGGTATCGATGTAGAAGACGTAGCTGTCTATCCGCAGTCCTACTACAGCCCCTACGACCAGCTGGTCCTCGAGCCTTCGGTTCTGGCCTGCATCGCAGCCATGGCGGCAATGCAATCCGGAGAACTTGTCCAGATTTCCGCTCCCATGGTCTCCTGGCAGCCCAGGATGAGAATCGAGCATGAAACGGCCTTCCAGGAGGACGGAACCCTCCTTGCAGACAAGGCAAGCTGTTCTGTCGATCTGGGTGCCTACCCCTTCTTCGCTGCGGAAATCTGCAGCAATGTCCTTGCCGGACTCGTGCCGGTCTATCCGATGAAGGCGGCGGACATCAGCATACAGATAAAGAGAAGCGCCACCGCTCCCGCAAGCTTCTTCGGCGACCTCGGCTAT
>JAGCUM010000070.1 GCA_017962865.1 Spirochaetales bacterium | reverse complement strand
GAATCATCCGCAACAAGGGCGGTATCGGTATCGTTCCTGTGCAAAACATCGTCTGTCTCGGATGCCACATGCTGCTTCCGGCACAGTACGTCAATGAAGTCAGACTCTCAACCAACAGCGAGGATGAGGATGACGAGATTAAGTTCTGCCCGTACTGCAGTCGTGTTCTCTTCTACGAAGACAGCGACGAGTATCTGGATCTTGAGAACGAGAATGCCAAGCATACTGCTTCCGATGATAAGGAAGAGGAAGAAGTCGAAGGCGCAGATGGCGGCGAGTTCATGGGCGCTTCGGACTTCGATCTGGACAACATCTGATTGTAGAATCGGAGGTCCTTCAAGCAATCGCTCGGGCGGCTTGACTGCCTGAGAGGAAAGTCCGAGCTCCATAGGACATGACGCCGGATAACGCCCGGGAGCCGTAAGGCTACAGAGAGTGCAACAGAAAGTATACCGCCCCGCAAGGGGTAAGGGTGAAATGGTGGGGTAAGAGCCCACCGGTCTTTCAGTAATGGAAGGCGCATGGTAAACCTCGTCAGGAGCAAGGTCAAGAAGCGTGTGGATTGTCCGTCCCATACACGCGGGTAGGCTGCTTGAGACTGTCGGTGACGGCAGTCCTAGATAGATGATTGCATAAACAGAACTCGGCTTATGAAGGGCCTTCTATATTACATATTACGGGAGGGAAAGCAATGAGAAGACTTAGGCTTGTTGCTATCCCTCTTTTTCTTTTTGCTCTGATTGCAATTACAACCTCATGCTCGAATATCCAGAAGCTCTATGACAAGGGAAACTACCGTCAGGTCATAGAGAAGGTCGAGAAAATGAACTCACCGACGCAGAGCGATCTGCTTCTGCAGACAAGGTCCTACATTAATCTCGGTCACGAGGAGAAGGCGCTGGAAAGCGTTCTTGTCTATCTGCTCTCCGATGACGGCAGAGATGCTGAGGGAAGGGCCTTTGCAGTATCGATCTTCCTTGATACGAATACTTCCGACCGTCTGGCCACGATGGTGCTGGACAAGGATGACGGGCTCAGGGCCCGCATGACGCTGTATCAGGCCTATGTAAGACAAGGTGATTACGAGAATGCGGAGGCGATGCTGAAAATGCTGTCCACAGAGTTGGATTTTGTCCGGTATGTCTCTCTGATACTGGATACTCCCATATCCGATGACCGCATCCTGGATATATTCACCGCCTGGTATTCCGGTATCGAGGAATCGGAGCTGGACAGCTTTTTGGCTCTGCTTGCACGGTTTTCATCCGAGATTCCCATCACCGAGACGGTTGCAAAGAAGTTCCTCTCGCTAACGGATGTGCTGATGATGAACGAGTACTACAGCTCAGACAATATCTGCCTGTCGACCATTCTGAAAGTGAAGGGTAATATCCTTGAAAGCCTGTTCGACAAGGTCAATGCACGTATCTACTGGTCCCAGGCCTACAAGCTTAATCCCGATGATGAGGAGCTCAGGAAGAAGGTTCAATGACTACAGATTCATTTGGAAGAATACAGGACCTGGAGAAGTGCCTCGGAAACAGTTTCCTTGAGATAGAGAACCCCGCCAGATATCTTGGAAGTGAATTCATTCACAACCGCAAGCAATATTGCGAAGGCTATGTCAAATGCGCCATGTGCTTTCCCGATCTGTATGAGATCGGCATGGCCAACAATGCCATTCGCATACTCTATGACATAATCAACCGCACGGAAGGTGCATTTTGTGACAGGGTGTTTGCCGTGGCACCGGACTTCGAGGCCATGCTCAGGGACAAGGATATCCCCCTGTATACGCTGCAGGAGCATTTTCCGCTGAACCGGCTGGACTATCTGGGTATTTCCATCGGATATGAGCTCTGTGCGACAAATATCCTTCAGGTCCTGGATCTCGGGCATATAGCCATAGACAAGTCAAAGAGAAAGGAAACCGATCCGGTTGTCTTCGCAGGAGGTCCTGCCTCGACTAATCCTCTTCCGTTTTCTGAGTTCGTTGATTTCGTTCACATCGGAGAGGCTGAGCCTGATCTTTCAAATATCATCAAAACCATCGGAAAGTACAAGACAAGAAGCGAGCGAATCGAAGCTCTCAAGGCCTTCCCGTGCCTCTGGTATCCCGGAAAGAAGCTGGCAAACAGGGCAGTCGATACGACTTTCGGAACAAAAGACGAGCATCCCAGGCTCGAGCATTTCGCCATCGCCAGCTTCGAGACCGCACAGGACCACGGTGTCGTGGAAATCATGCGCGGCTGTCCGAACGGCTGCAGGTTCTGTCATGCAGGTCAGTATTACAAGCCCTTCAGACAGAGAACGCTCGATACCGTTTACGACCTCGTGGACCAGAACGTCGAGCAGGCCGGCTACAGGGAGATAACGCTTTCATCCCTGTCCTCCGGAGACTATCCGGGGCTTGATAAGCTCATCAAGGCTCTGAACGATACCTATAAGGAGCGCAACATCTCATTCTCGCTCCCGTCACTGAGGGTAAATACATTCGGTCTCAATATCCTGGAACAGCTGTCGGAAGTCAGAAAAAGCGGCCTTACATTCGCCATTGAGACTCCGCTTCTGGAAAACCAGAGATCAAACAACAAGGAAGTTCAGCTCGAGACCATCATTCCGATAATCCGGGAAGCCAGGAGCAGGGGATGGAAGCTAGCCAAGTTCTACTTCATGGTGGGTCTTCCTTTCGTGGACGTGGAGACCGAAGAGAAGAGTCTTGTGGATTTCCTTGTTGCAATCAGAAATGCCACGAAGATCAACATGAACATCAATATCGGCACCTTCATACCCAAGGCCCATACTCCGTACCAGTGGGTAAGGCAGATGAGCATGGAGCAGAGTGCAGAGCACCTGAGAAGCATAAAGAGGGCTCTCATGGCAGCTATCCCGGGCATAAAGGTATCGTACCATGAGCCTTCGATATCGTTTCTGGAAGGATTGCTTTCCCGCGGAGGCTATGAGTGCTCGGCTCTGATCCGCAAGGCGTATGAGCTCGGTTGCCGGCTTGATGCCTGGGATGAGTATATCAAATGGGATCTCTGGCAGCAGGCCATTTCGGATCTGAATTACGACACGGAGCCCAAGGAGTGGGGTCTTGATGAGGAACTTCCATGGGACAGCGTGACGATGAATGTCTCGAAGGCCTATCTGAAGCATGAGTACGAGAAGGCACGGGAGCATCAGCTGACCGGAAACTGCAGCTCGGATTGCGATCACAGATGCGGTGTGTGCAACAAGTATACACAGGTTGTGAAGGCTGAGAACGAGGATTTTGCCGTAAAGACACAAAAGCGCGTTATTCCGCCCATGTCAGAGTATGTCCAGACCGTTTTCACGTATGAAAAGACGGGTAGGGCGATATACAATTCCCACATAGCAGTCATGCGCCAGTTTGAGATGGCCTTCCAGCGTTCCGGGCTGGATGTTCTTTTCACACAAGGATTTAATCCGAAGCCTAAGCTTGAATTCCTTAACCCCATAACCATGGGAGTTCATGGTGAAAACGAGCTTCTGCTGTGCGAATTGCCCATGAGCCAGCTGAATGAGTATACAATCGGAAAGCTCAATGATGCTCTTGCAGAAGGCTACAGAATCAAAGAAATGAAGGTGCTTCCGCCTGCAAAGAGCGGCAAGAAGATATCGCTTGCGAGCAAGATGAAAGGCTGTCTGTATGAGGTTTCCGAGGTATCGGACCCGCAGATTCTCGAAATACTGAAGTCCAGACTAGGATCCGGAGAAATTGGATATAATGTTTCAGAAGTCTCCGACGGCGTATTCAGTGTGAGAATAGAGGGGGATCGGAACATCTTCAAGACTGTTTTCAGCCCCGAAATCAGCAAGTTCCACATTGCAGGCAGCTGCCACATGGTCAGGAAGCAGATATTCATGGAGGAATTATGATCGATTATAAGCTCCGAAAGTCGGATAACGTCGCAAAG
>JAGCUM010000069.1 GCA_017962865.1 Spirochaetales bacterium | reverse complement strand
TGTGGCTCTGGTACACGACGAAGGTCTCGACATCCGAGACGCCCTTGACCTTCGAGAGCTCGTTCTTGAAGAAATTCAGAAGGCTCTGGTCGTCCTGGGTACTTGTGGCAAGCTGTACGATCAGGTCGTAGCGGCCGGTGACCACCATGACGCTGATGACGCCCTTTAGCTGGAGCATCTCCTTTGCCTTGTCCTCGAGATTCAGGGTGCTGAGCTTTACGCCCATGACGACGACCTGCATCTCGGGGATGTACTGCGGATCCACAAGACCGGAAATCTGGAGCACGCCGTCCTCGATGAGCTTGTTGACTCTGCTTCGGACAGTGTTTTCCGTAATTCCGATCTTGTCGGCGATGGAGGAGAATGCCTTCCTTCCGTTTCTGAGTTCCTTGATAATGGCAATGTTGGTATCGTCAAGCTTCATTAGATCTTACCGTCTCCCATGAGGTCCTTGATTGTGGCAACGATCTCGTCACCGATTCTGAGAAGGTTCTCCTTGCTGTTTGCACCGACATGCGGGGTGAGGGTGACGTGCTGGGCCTTGAGAATCGGATAGTCCTCTGCAGGAGGATCGTTGGGGAATACGTCTGCGCAGTACCAGGAGACCTGACCCTCGTCCAGAGCCTTGACCATGGCGGGGGCATCGACGATGAGGCCTCTAGCTGCATTGATGATGACCGGCTTGCGGGTCATGATGGAGAAGAGCTTCTCGTTGAACATTCCTCTTGTCTCATCGGTAAGCGGCATATGGATGGAGATGTAATCGGCATCCTTAACGGCATCCTCGACTGTCGGAACCAGTGTTGCCACCGGTGAGCTTGTTACGTACTTGTCGTAGGCGACGACGTTCATTCCGAAGGCCTTGGCGCGCTCTGCGACCTTGCTTGCGATGTTTCCGATTCCGAGAAGTCCCAGGGTCTTGCCGTAGAGCTCGGTTCTCTTGATGTTCTTGAGCCACTGGCCGCTCTTCATTCCGAGGTCATACTCCTCGATGTGGTTGGGAACGCTGAGCATGAGTGCGAATGTGAGCTCTGCAACAGCGATGGAGCTTGCTCTCGGGGTGTTGCGAACGAGGATGCCCTTGCTCTCTGCGTAGGCCTTGTCGATATTGTCGATTCCGACACCGCCTCTGATGATGAGCTTGCAGTTCTTTGCGCCGTCGATATAGGCCTTGTCGCAGATGGTCTTGGCTCTGACCAGGATGACATCGGCCTCAGGGGCTCTTGCCTTGTCTGTGGTTACCTCTCCGAAAACCTGGAGCTTGGATTCGAGTGATGCATCGAATGCATCCGAAATAAGAATGAGCATAGATTCCTCCGTTGTGTTTTGATCGATCCGAGGGCATGAGTCCTCTTACATTCAATTCTAGCACGCTTTTAGCATAAGTCAAATTTTAATATTGAAAACTGATGGAAAAATAAAAAAAGGGTAGTTGCGTTGTGTTATTCCTCTATTCGATTTACATTGTTTTCATTTGCACGCTCTATCTGCTATAATTATACTGGGATGGGCCGTTTGAAGGAGGACCACATGAGAAAGGACGATTTCAGAGATATCGGCCCTTACGAGGGGCAGGATTTCGAGGATGCGATCTCACGTCTGCAGCAATATCCCCAGCTTCTCAACAACTTCACGGATATTATTTCCAGACACAACAGGGTTGTGAACAAGTGGAAGTCCTTCCATTCCAAGAGGCTTCTGAAGGTCCTTCTTTCCCAGGTTCATGACTATCTGGAGTTCCAGGAGCTGATTACCTGCGATGTGTTTCTGGACATGATAGAGTCCTCCAGCATCGACGACTTCACCTTCGGCGGAATCGATGAGCTTCAGGGCGATGAGCCGCACATCTACATCAGCAATCACCGCGACATAGTCCTGGATACCGCACTTCTGGATCTGGCCCTGTACCGCTCCGACAGAAAACGCTGCGAGATGGTCATAGGTGACAACCTTCTGGTCAACCAGTTCACCACCGACCTCTTCAAGGTCAACGGTGCGATCACGGTAAAGAGATCGCTTTCGAATACGTCCGAACTCAGGGAGGAGACCCTGAGGCTCAGCAAGTACATGAGACACTGCATCGAGGAGAAGAAGATAAGCCTGTGGATAGCCCAGAAGAGCGGCCGTTCCAAGGACGGAATAGACAACACCAGCTCCGCAATCCTGAAGATGCTCTATCTTGCCTACCGTGAGGACGGACTCTCCTTCCAGGACTTCATCCGAAAGGCATCGATTGTCCCGGTCGCCATCAGTTATAAGCACGATCCCTGCGATGTCACCAAGAGCGAGGCCCAGATCCGCAAGCTCAAGGCCGAGGGTGTCTATAACGTCTATGTAAAGAAAAAGTATGCCGATGTCCTGGATCTGGTGCGTGGTCTGAGACTGAACAAGGGCAATGTCCACATCCAGGTGGGAACACCTCTCTCGGGTGATGAAATAGCCGATCCGAAGGCCGCTGTGCGGGAGATAGATAGACAAATTCACAGTAACTACAGACTTTGGGACACCAATTACTTCTCTTACGACTACATCAACAATACCAAGCTGTTTGCCGACAAGTACGCTGAAATGAATACGAAATCCTTTGTGAAGCACTACAAGCACCTCAAGCCGGAAGTCAGGGAAATGGTCTTCCAAGGTTATGCCAATCCGGTTGTCTCGATGCTCATGGAGAAGGGTAATGAAGCTTAGGTTCCTGTTTCCCGTCCTTTTGCTGATTCTTCTGGTCTCGTGTTCGAAAGCCGACTTTTCAGTCAGTTCCGTTCAGGCACAGCCCTATGTAGGCATGGACGGCAGGATGGGGCTGAGCCTCTACGTCATCACGTCCGAAGGGGATGAGAGCTCCGTACAGTTCTCGCTCAAGGCTCCGGACGGAAACCTCAGCTGGTCTTTCGGAGCACTCAAGGTGGAGCTGGACGGCATGACGTACCTCGGCAGTTCTGACATATGCATGCCCACGGGCAGCCTGCTTCCGGAAGGAACCTGGAGCCTGGATGTCCTGTACAAGGACGGAAGTACCGTCACGAAGACCTTCGAGGTCGATTACGGTGATGTAGAGGCTGCAAAGGAAAACTTTCTTGCAGAGGGAACAACTTCAGCATGGTTTGACAGTGTTGAGAACCTGACGGTGCTGCCGCTTCCGGAAACGGAAGAAGAAAGCTCAGACGATTCTTCCGACCTGTCTGTATAATTCCTGTTTTGAAATCGAAAAGGTGAAGTCCCTTCCGTGGGGACAGACCATCCTGTCAAGCTCGAAGCATCTCTTTACAAGCGATGTTGCAGTGACGCTGTCCAGCGGATCTCCGGCCTTGATTGCAGCATGACAGGCTATTATGGCAAAGAGGCCCTTCTGGACGCTGTCCAGGTCTCCCGTCTGGTTTCTGATGAAGCTGACGATCTCTTCCTCGTTCTTCCTGCATGCGGCGGGAATGCTTGCCATGTCCCAGACAAGGTCCTCGCGCCGCGTGAGCTCTATTCCGAAGTCGCTGTAGATGAAGCTGTTCTTGATCAGAAAGTCGTCTACTGAGCGTTCGACCTCGAAGCTGTAGTGAACTATCAGGCGCTGCACGTCCCTGAGAGAGCGGATTTCATCGTAGAGCAGTCTCTCGTGCAGGGCATGCTGATCTATGAACAGAAGCTTGTCTTCCTGTTCCACAACAAGGAAGGTATTGAACACCTGACCGATGTACCTATACTGGGGGATGATCTTTGTAGTGGTAACGACCGACGGAGCTCTTGCCGTACCTGTTTCAGGTGCCTTGGCAGGGCTCTCATCCTTCTGCCGGGGAGCATTATCTTTCATTGAAAGAATGGCCTTTGCGCTCTCGAACCATGAAGAATCGAAAGGTTTTTCGGAATTCTGGGAAATTGTCTGCTTTGCGCTGCCTTTGGATGCAGGGGTGGCGGTGTAGGGCCTTGCAGGAGTTTCTCTGGCCTCTGAGAAGAGTTGGGGAACCTCTGTGGTATCGGCCTGTTTATATACCAGGGCATTGCGGATCATCGTG
>JAGCUM010000068.1 GCA_017962865.1 Spirochaetales bacterium | reverse complement strand
GAGTCGCCGTAATCGAAAGGAAGAAGGAGTTGAACATCTCATGTCTGGAGTTCTTCCAGATTCCGCCGTAGTTTGCCCATGTGAAACCTGTGGGAAGCAGTCCGTCCCATCTGGTGAAGAAGCTCATGATGATGATCGTCAGCTGGGGCAGCAGTGACAGGATCAGGATAATCAGACAGAAGATGATGGCGAAGACCCTTGCGCCTACGCTTTCATGCTGTTTGACTTCCGTATGGGTTGCCGAGATCGTCTCGTACTCGTGTCTGGAAACGATATACTTCTGCACATAGAGGACAAGGCCAGTGATCAGGACGTTGATGACTGCGATAGCCGATGCCAGGTTGATGTCTCCGGCTCCGCCGTATGCGAACTTGATCAGTGTTGGAAGAACGTAGTTGTTTGCTCCGATTCCGATGACGGCAGGGATTCCGTAGTTTCCTATGGCTCTTACGAAGACCAGAAGGGCTGCGGCACCGAGTGAAGGAATGATCAGCGGGAACGTGATTGTTCTCATGATCCTGGCCTTGCTTGCGCCCATGAGCATAGCAGATTCCTCAAGAAGGGCGTTTGCACAGCTGAATGCTCCGTAAGCCATCTGGAAGACGAAGGGGTAGTAGGTGAGGGTCATACACAGGATCATTCCGAACATTCCGTAGATGCTCGGGATTGTGACGCCCAGCGGCTTGAGAAGCCAGTTCAGCGCAACCCTGACTATTCCCTTGTTTCCCAGAAGGATGACCCACGTGTAGGCTCCTACGAACGAAGGCATGATGATGGGAAGGATTCCGAGCGATACCAGAAGTTTCTTGCCCGGAATCTTGACGCGTGCTACGCAGTAGCCCATCGGAACACCAATCAGGATACAGAGCACCGTGACCGAAAGGCTCACGACAAGCGAGTTTCTCAGGGCCCTCAGATAGATTCTGGTTCCGAAGAAGGTCCTGAAGCTTTCAAGCGACCAGCCCGTGAATCCGAATTCGTACTCTTCGGGTGAGGCCCAGAAGGCTCTTACAAGAGTAATCGCCATAGGATAGAGCAGGAAGATGGCAATGAAAAGCATGGGGATCGCAAAGATGATCACCTGCGAGAAGTCTTTCTGGAAGAACCTCTTTATCTTGCTCGTCTCCGCTCCATTCTCAATCATGGAGTAAGTTCTGCTCATATCTCTCTTCCCTCCGGTGAGAACAGGGCAATCCTGCTTTCGTCGAACGTTACATGAACCATATCTCCCTCATGAATGCCCGGCTGCATGCTGGCCATATCGATCTCGAATGTGACCGGTGAAATTTCTCTGCTGACTTCGACCTCGTAGCGGATGAACGAGCCGAGGTGCTGGATGATCCTGACCGTGCCGGGGATCGATTTTCCGTTGTCTTCGGCCGAGACCGCCAGATATTCGGGTCTGCCTCCGATGAGGACCATGTCGCCGGCCTTGGGTTCCATGTGGAGCTTCTCCGGTCTGATTGTGACTCTGAGCCCGGTGGAATCGATATCGACAACCGTTCCGTCTTCATCGGTCGAGACGACTGTTCCGTTGAAGAAGTTCATCTTTCCGATGAAGTTGGCAACGAAGGCGTTCTTGGGCTGGTTGTAGAGCTCGTCGGAAGTTCCGATCTGCTCGACGATGCCTTTTCTGAGGACCGCGAGTCTGTCGCCGACGGCCATGGCCTCTTCCTGGTCATGGGTGACGAAGATCGTGGTGATGTTGGTGGCTTTCTGGATTCTGCGGATCTCGGCTCTCATGTAGCGGCGCAGTTTGGCATCGAGGTTGGCAAGAGGCTCGTCCAGAAGCAGGACATCCGGGTCATAGACCAGTGCGCGGGCGATTGCGACTCTCTGCTGCTGTCCTCCGGAGAGGGCGGTGGGGCTCGGGTTTCTCTTGAGCTCCTCAGTCAGGCCTACAAGCTCCATGACCTCGGTGACCTTCTTGGTTACGATGTCGTTGGGGATTTTTCTGACCCTGAGACCGTAAGCAACATTCTCGAAGATGGACATGTGGGGATACAGGGCATAGCTCTGGAAAACCATTCCGATGTTCCTCTTGTAAGGGGGAATGGTCGAGATGTCCACGTCTCCGTAGTACATTTTGCCGGATGTGATGGTGTCCAGACCTGCTGTGTTTCTAAGAAGGGTGGTCTTTCCGCAGCCGGAAGGTCCCAGAAGGCAGAAGAGCTCGCCTTCATTGATGGTAAATGAAATGTCCTTGAGGGCATGAACCTCATTTTTGGTGCCAAGCCCGAAAATCTTGTTTACATTCTCATATCTAACATTCTTGCTCATGAGATGCATTTCTCCTTAATAAAAGATTGGGCCGCCCGCCAGGCAGGCAGCCCATTATGAATTGATTTAAGAATCAAAGGAATGTTGCGAACTCGGCGCGGAGAGACTTCTTGAGATCTCCAGCCTCGATTGCATCATACTCGAAGAACGGAAGCTCATCGAGAGGCGGGAGGAAGTCAGGTCCGCCGACTTCTGTTGAAACAGGTCTTCTTCCGACGCTTCTGATGACTTCAGCACCGGCCTTGCCTGTGAACCAATCCATGAAGATCTTTGCAGCTTCGAGGTTCTTGCAGCCTTCGATGATACCTGCGCCCTCGATTCTTCTTCCGGTTCCTTCAACGGGATAGAGGTAGCTGACGGGGCTGCCCTGAGCCATAGCTGTTGAAACGTTGCTCTCACCTGTCATGGTCAGTGCATACTCTCCGCGTGCGACTGCCTGCGAGCCGGCCTTGGAATCTGTGACATAGACTGTTCCGTTCTGTGCGATTGCCTTGGCGAGGCTGAGGTCGCCGGTGAGCTTGTACATCATGTAGAGCTG
>JAGCUM010000067.1 GCA_017962865.1 Spirochaetales bacterium | reverse complement strand
GCTGATCCAAGCGGCATCGGCCTTATAGGAACCGTTGAGGCCCGTGGATTTGACCATGAGCTTGTGAAGCTCGCCGTTGCGCCAGATCGAGGGCTCGAAAGTAGAGGGACCCGACTGCTGGAGGATGAACTTCACTGGCAGAGCCGGATCTGCATCCGCGACATCGAAGCCGTACATCATGGCCTGGCAGGCACCTGCGGAGAATCCGTGGGTTGCCATGTCCACCAGGGTGATTCCGATGTCACTCTCGGCGCATCTGGCCTTGATGGCCCCGACTGCAGCCCTGACCTGGTTGTTTATGAGAATGATGTTGGTATCCGTGGTATCGGTCTTGAGGGTGTAGCTGATCGTAGCGGCAGTATAGCCCTTGGATGCGATGTTGCGGCACCACAGCTCGCCGTCGTTCTTGCTTCCGCTCTGCCAGCTTCCGCCATGGATGAAGAGGATGAGGTGTGTGGCCTTGGGGTCGGTGGTGTCCTCGGGAAGGTAGAGGTCATAGACCTCGCGTTCGCCTTCTCCGTAGCGCAGGTCCTTGAGGACCGTACCGTTGTAGTCCACCTGAAGGATGCCGTTGGCATCCATGATCTTGCTTCTTACGTCAATGGTGGCAAAGCAGCTCGGGAAAAGCTGAAGAACTGCCAGTCCGATGGCAACGATAGCCCCTTTTATTCCAATCGGTTTCATTTTTCCCCCTAACTTGTGTTTTTCGAACATCGTCAGTACCTCGACGGGGCTTGCAGTCCCATTATTTTGGAGGCAATCAGGGTTATTATTCCCGCCCCCAGTATTCCGGCACTGATGTAGATATCAGCCTTGGTGACTTCACCAACCATGGCCCTGTATCCGCTGTAGATGAAGATGCTTGCCCAGAGGCTCAGACCGCCCGTGACGGTAAGTGCGGTGCCCGTGATATCCAGAGCAAGAAGCTTCTTCGCAGTCTGCAGGTCTCCCTGATGTCTGGAGCCGACTCCGAAACCGATGAAGGTATTCTGGAGCTGGAACTTCTTCACCTCTTCCTTTGTGAAGGAGGTGCTGTCCGAGGCATAGAGTGCGGTGCAGACGATCAAGGCGAGAAACAGGATGGCCAATGCTTTCTTCATACCTCTTGTATACATCGCGCGATGGGAACATTCAAGCGGGTTTTGTTATCCGTCCCTTCTTCACAACAGCGCCCCAAAGCTTTAGAATCGTGGTATGAGTTTCCGGATTCCGTTATGGCTCAGAATAACCATTGCCGCCCTGCTGGGCATCCTCCTTCTGGCTGTCATCTTCACAGGCGGGAAGATGCTTCTGGACATCTGGGCCAACGCTCAGAAATAGTTTGAGAACTCCATCGAGCTATAGTAGAATTGGAAGACGTCAGGGAGAAACAATGCAGAACTTCACATACAACATCCCCACAATCATAAACTTCGGAATCGACCAGCTGTCGCATCTGGCCGATCTCAGGGAGTCCGGGGACAGAGTGCTATACGTCTACGGCGGCGGCTCGATAAAGGCAAACGGACTCTATGACAGATCAATGAAAATCCTCAGGGATTCCGGACTGGAAGTCTATGAGCTATCGGGCATAGAGCCCAACCCAAGGATCCAGACCATCCGCGAGGGCGTGAATATCTGCAGAAGCAAGATGGTTGATATGGTTCTGGCTGTCGGCGGAGGTTCGGTCATCGACAGTGCCAAGGTGATAGCCGCAGGAGCCTGCTACGACGGCGACCCGTGGGATCTGGTCATCAAGCCCGAACTGATTTCCGAATGCCTGCCCATCTATGCTGTGCTCACGATTGCCGCAACCGGAAGCGAGATGGACACCTTCGCAGTCATATCCGACCTTACAAAGAACGAGAAATGGGGCACGTGGTCCGAATTCTTCGCTCCCAGGATGTCCATTCTGGACCCGACTCTCACCTACAGCGTCCCGAGAAGGCAAACCAGCGCCGGTGTGGCCGATATCATGAGCCACACATTGGAGAACTACTTCAACAACGAGAAGGGAGCCTACCTTCAGGCCCGCCTTGCAGAGGGCATTCTCAAGACCCTCATAAACTACGGTCCCATAGCATTGGAACAGCCCGATAACTACGAAGCCAGGGCAAACCTGATGTGGTGTTCATCCCTTGCCATCAACGGCCTTCTCTCATGCGGCGCCAACGTCGGCTGGGGAGTGCATCCGATGGAGCACGAGCTCTCCGCATTCTACGACATCACCCACGGCGAAGGCCTTGCCATACTCACCCCGCACTTTCTGGAGTTTGCCCTCAACAAGGACAATGTCTGGAAGTATGTCGAGTACGCCCGCAATGTCTTCGGTATCACGGAAGGAACCGAGATGGAGATGGCCCGCGATGCAATCCGCGCAACCAAGGACTTCTTCAAACGGATGAGACTGCCCTCCACCCTCTCCGAGCTTGGAATCGATGACGAGTACTTCGACATCATGGCAGAAAAGGCTGCAGCGGGCTGCTTCGATACTTTCGTCAACCTTACCAAGGACGATATCATCTCGATCTTCAGGGCATCGCTCTAAAAGGCGGCTGCAATGGGCTTTCTGATGGACAGCTACATCACGGGAGAGAGGATTTCTCACCTTCGCGAGGAGAAGGGACTGTCCCAGCTTGAACTGGGAGAGGCTCTGGGTGTGAGCTGGGATACCGTGACCAGATGGGAGGATGATACCGCTCATCCCGATATCTCGATGCTGAGCGACCTTGCAAAGGCCCTCGGAGTGTCCATCGACCAGCTTCTGGAAGGCGTGGAGATGGTCAACACCAATCAAGGAGCTGACATAAACGAATCCACCTTCCACGTCTGCCCTGTCTGCGGAAACATAATCACGAGTGCCGGAAATGCGCAGGTCTCATGCTGCGGGGTAAGCCTCCCCGCCCTCGAGAGCGAAATCTGCGATGACGAACATATGATCGAGTACGAGGAATCCGACGGCGAATACTATGTAACCGTCGAACACGAGATGACCAAAAGCCATTACATCTCCTTTCTCTCCTGCATGGGAAGCGACACGGTGCACATAGTCAAGACCTACCCCGAATGGTACTGTCAGGCACGTTTCCCGATTACGGGCAAGGCCAAGCTCTACTGCTACTGCAACCGCCACGGCCTGTTCAGGAAGGACATAATGGCAGCAAGGAAAAAGGACGAGTTCTCCGACCTGCCGGACCTTTAAGCGACAGTTAATTTATATAATATCGTTTTTCCACCAACTCATTGACTAACTGCCCCGGATTCTGCAAAATCGTGCTCATGGATCTTTTCGACAAATTCAAAGATACGACAGGCTATTATC
>JAGCUM010000066.1 GCA_017962865.1 Spirochaetales bacterium | reverse complement strand
TTCGTGCGCAGCCTTCCGGATGGCCTTTCCACACTTGTCGGAGAACACGGCACAAGGCTTTCTGGCGGTCAGAAGCAGAGACTGTCGATTGCCAGGGTTTTCCTGAAGAACCCTCCGATCCTGATCTTCGACGAGGCGACATCTTCGTTGGACAACGAGAGCGAGAAGCTCATACAGGAGGCCTTCGACAAGCTTTCCGTGGGCAGGACCGCGATAGTGATTGCCCACAGGCTCACAACCATCAGAAACGCAGACAAGATCATCGTGCTGGATAAGGGCAAGGTGATTGAGACCGGCACGCACAAGAGCCTCATGGCTGCAGGCGGCCACTACAGCGCACTCTATCGTGCGGACTTCGAATAAGGGATTTTGCAATGGTCTATGTACTTTGGGGTCTGATCATAATCATGGCGATGACAACACTGGCAATGGTCACCGGGGTGCTTCCGGCTCTGCTGCTCAGGCTCGTCGGCCTGAAGAAAGCAGCCGACAGACTCATCTTCTGGCATACCTCCCTGATTGCAAATACAGGGCTTTGGATTGCAGGAATCAGGGTCCATATGTCGGGTGACATCGATTCCATAAGAGAGCGTGTCAACCGAGGAGAGGGCTTCGGTTTCGTTGCAAACCATACCAGCATGCTCGATATCGTTCTGATGCTGGCCCGTCTGAAGTGCCGTACCGGATTCGTTGCCAAGAGGGAACTGCTTTTCGTGCCGTTGATCAACGTGATGATTGCCATGACGCATTCGGTGTTCATCAACAGACGCAACCTCAAGAAGAGTGTCGAATCCATCCGCAAGGCGGGCAGGAAGATCCGTGAAGGACACAGTGTCGTGATTTTCCCCGAGGGAACCAGAAGCAAGACCGGGCAGATAGGCACCTTCAAGCACGGGGCCTTCCGCATGGCCACCGAAAGCGGTGCCTTCATCGTTCCCGTAACCATCAAGGGCATAAGGGATTCGTTCGAAGACCGCAAACACGTTTTCCAGAGGCGTGACTGTTATCTTTGCATCGGGGAACCCGTCAAGGCTCCGTCATCATCCGATAGGGAAGCTGTTGCCAAGGTGGTTTCCGATATCGAGCAGAGCATAAAGAAGACCTACGAGGAACTGTGATGGAAGAAGCTGTAGTACATGAGAACAAACTCGGTGTGATGCCCATCGGCAAGCTGCTGGTGGTCATGAGCGTACCTACCATGTTCTCCATGCTGATCCAGGCCCTCTACAACATAGTGGACAGTATCTTCGTGTCCCACTACAGCGAGAAGGCCCTGACTGCCGTCTCCCTGGCATTTCCGATGCAGATGCTGATGGCCTCGTTCGCTGTCGGTACGAGCGTGGGAGTCTGCTCCGTCATCTCCAGGCGTCTCGGTGAGAGAAGGGAAGAGGAAGCCTTCCATTCTGCCCAGACCGGTTATTCCATCATGCTTCTGGAGATGGTCTTCTTTATCCTGATCGGAGCTTTCGTATCAAAGCCCTTCATCGGGCTCTACACCGATGACGCAGAGCTTCTCTCCATGTCCGTGACCTACCTGCGGATCTGCCTCTGCGTTTCCCTGGGAACCTTCGTCAACATCTTCACGGAGAAGTCCCTGCAGTCGACCGGAGACACGATCCATCCGATGATAATCCAGGCAAGCGGTGCCATCTTCAATGTCATCTTCGATCCTATTCTGATTTTCGGTTATTTCGGATTCCCGGCCATGGGAATCGCAGGTGCCGCGGTTGCAACCGTAGCAGGCCAGATCTTTGCAATGGTCATGGGGCTTTTCTTCCTCAAGAGAAACAACTACATAAGCATCAGGCTTCTTAGGTTCTACCTCAACGGGAAATGTGCAAAAGACATACTTGAAGTCGGTGTCCCGTCAATCATAATGCAGGGAATAGGCACGGTCATGACCAGCCTGATGAATGCCATCCTGATTGCCTATGATGTGCTTGCCACCACTGTTTTCGGTGTTTATTTCAAACTACAGTCCTTCGTTTTCATGCCTGTCTTCGGAATGAACAGCGGCCTCATGCCGATTCTGGGGTACAACTACGGAGCCAAGAACCGGCCCCGCATGATGAAGGCCCTGCGGTTGGGTCTGTTAAGCGCATTCTCCTTCATGACGCTGGGCGCAATGCTGTTCTTTTTCTTCCCGGATGCACTTCTGGGGCTGTTCAACGCTTCCGATCAGATGAAGGCTCTGGGAGAGATTGCACTGCGCAGGATCTGCATCACGTTCCCGCTTGCGGCAATATCGATCATCCTGGGCTCCCTCTTCCAGGCAATGGGCAAGGGATTCTACAGCATGATCATCTCTGTCGTCAGGCAGCTTGTTTTCCTGATTCCGTGCGCATGGCTTTTCGGAAAGCTCTTCGGCCTGAATGCCGTATGGTTCTCTTTCCTTGCCGCAGAGGCTGTTGCCCTGGTTCTGACCCTGTGTTTCTTCCGCAGGGAAGTGCGGAAACTGAGTTTTTAGCGGCATACGGGAGTCGACGCTCCGCTACCCCGCCTTCGCAGGAAACGCTCCACCGGAGCCTTTCCGTGCTCGTACCGACTCCCGATGTATTACAAATTAAAAAGCCTATGAACCATTGAGGCCCATAGGCTGTTTAAGCGGCATACGGGAGTCGGACCCGCCTCACAAGCTTGGGAAGCTCGTGCACTACCGATGTGCTAATGCCGCAAGTGAAAACAATAGTATAGCTTTTCCTACCTCATTTCAAGGGGAACTATTCAGCTCATCTGAATGACTTCGGCCAGAAGTCGATGTCGTATTTGGACTCGGCAGCTTCCTCGATGCTGTCTTCCAGCTCGATGAAGAAATCCAGTCCGGTGAGCTTCTCCAGCTCGTCGACGGTCATCAGGTAGCCCGAAATGGACTCCTTCTTCTTTGCAGTCTGGGGGATGGACATTGCAATCGTCTGCACCGTGCCGTCCGTATCGATGACCAGAAGGGCCTTGTAGCACTGCTTCGGAACGGTGACCTTGTTCTTTCCGATTGTCTCGAACGGGCCGTCGGTAAGCACGGGTCCGGTAACAACGTAGACCGTACCGGTGATGCGTGCGCAATCACGCGTGGCGTTCTCGGCCTTGAGCCAGATGCCGCCGTTGTAATTGTCCTGTTCCTGCGGGACCATGTTGGTAAGATAAAAGGTATCGCTCATGGCATTGGCTGACCATTTGAAGTCCTGTGCCGGTGCCAGATGTCCGCGTGAGTAGCCGCTTCCGCGATAGTCCTCGAGCTGGCTGGAACGTCGCACCGACTCGTCCGGTCTGAAGTCCTCGCTTCTGGACGATTCCTGGGTGTCCAGTTCGGTTGCCGTGAGCTCGTATGCAACCCAGTCCGCAACAAGGTGCTGCTCGTTCCATGAAAGGGTGTAGCCTGTATGGCGGACCACCTCGTGACCTTCCACGTATGCCGGGATTTCCAGGCCCTCGATTCTGGGGGCGTCTGCGGATGAGGCCGGCCTGATGTTTCTGGTGAAGTCCTCAAGAAAGGCCAGAAGTTTCTTGTAGCCTTTGTTGACCACCGAATCAACGCCTACGATTTTCTCCACTGCAGATGTAACTCTGTTTGCAGTTGCCCTGGGCAGGAAGAGAGGGGACAGTGCCACCACGAAGGCAGCGATG
>JAGCUM010000065.1 GCA_017962865.1 Spirochaetales bacterium | reverse complement strand
TCTGCCGGCCTTGATCGGAGAGAAACGTGCCTCATAGTCTTTTCCGTTGTCCGAAAGCACCGATTCGAACACCTTGTTGAAGTGGTCTATCAGGGCGCTCTGGCTTCTGTAGTTGGTTCCCAGTGCGAGGGCCTTTCCGTTGCGGGAGACCTCATCCTGCAGGTGCCTGAATACAGAGACATCCGCACCCCTGAAACTGTAGATGGATTGTTTCTCGTCCCCTACGAAGAAGAGCTTGGCAGGATCAAGTTCATCGATTTCAGGAACTCTTCCCGAGGTGCCTTCAAGGTCCTCGCGCTCTGCAAGAAGGAACACGAGATCACGCTGGCGCATGTTGTTGTCCTGGAACTCATCCACCATGATCTGTTTGAACCTGCGCTTGAACAGATTCCTGACCCGGAGGTTATCTCGAAGGATACAGACGGCAAGATCAGAGATATCCCTAAAGGTAAGCTTTCCCTGCTTTCGCTTCTCTGAATTCAGAAGATAGCTGTATTTTTCCAAGGATTTCTGTAGAATTGAGACATCGTTATCACTTCCAAGTGCAAGATCCTGAAGCAGAACGAAACCGGAACCCTTTCCCATCAGAGGCTTCAGAAGACCGACAATCTCCTTGATTTCCTCGTCCCTTACACCGTTCAGTTTGAAGTAATCACCTTCTTTGAAGCAACGTTTTGCATAGAGATCCGAGATAGCGGCAAACTGTTCTGCAAACCTCCCTGTCAGATTAAGCTGACCGAGTCTGTCCATAAGTTCACCTATGAGCCTCATGCGCTCTTCATAGATCTTACGTACATGCGTAAGGAAAGCCTGCGTGATTCTATCGGCATCATAATTACCACTCAGGCTGATTTCCCAAGCGATAGTGGAAAAGAATCTGTCCATGACATCGGATGGCATAAGCAGCGCAGCTATTGCATCTCGCTCGGATGTGTTCTCAGAGTCGGACAGGAATCTGATGGCAACACGCTGGGAAAGGTCCTTGTAATCGTCATCCGAGATTACCGTGATATCTCTGGGAAGTCCGTAGGAGATGCAGTCGCTTCTGACGATCTGGGCACAGAAGCTGTCCAAGGTAGAGATGGTTGCCCTCGAGAAACTCTCGAATGTATCTGACGGCAGACTGTCCATAGCCTGAAGGAGCCTGCGGTAGATTCGCTCCCTCATCTCGCTTGCAGCCTTCTTCGTGAATGTCAGCGTAAGGATTTCTTCCGGTCTGAGCCCTCTCTCCATTACAAGGCGCAGAAAGCGCCAAGACAGGACAGCGGTCTTTCCGGCACCGGCTCCTGCCGATACAACCGTATTGACGTTGCTCTCGATTACGGGTCTCTGCTCGTCGTTGGGGAAGAAGTTCTCCTTCTGCATTATCTGTTCGAATGTCATTGCAGGTTGAACCTCCTTCTGCAGATTACCCTTTCCCTGCACAGCTGGCAGGCATCCTTGCTAGGAGTGGCGATCCAGTTGCCCTCGCGGTAACCGCTGAGCGTTTGCCCTATATCATTGTCCAGTTTCTCTTCCTGTTCGGCCCACTTCGCATCATCAAAGCCCTTGTAGCTGCCGTCTTTCATCGAGAAGAAGAAGCAGTCGGCTACCGCTTTGCCCGGGAAAGCTTCCTCGAACAGTCGCTTGTAGAGCACAAGCTGGTAGGTTGCAGCTCCTATCCCCTTCTTGTAGTCGAGAAGATACACCTGTCCGTCCTGCCCCTCAAGTACAGTATCGATAGATCCGGTAAAGGATTTGTTCTGATCAAGGGCCTGCTCGTTCTTTTTCGGATAGAACGGACCGATATATGATTTGCTGTCCGGATCGAGAAGCAGTTTGATGACGTTCTTAAGTGGTTCCAGGTAGCGACCGCGGATACTTGCCTTGGTATAAGTATCGAAAATGCGGTTCTCTTCTAACATTTTATCGAATGTATTTCCTAGTTCGGTATAGTAGGATTCCAAATCGGAGAACTCCAGGAGCTGTCCGAGGTGGTTTTTCATGAAGGCCTATATGACTTCGTGAAGGAAGGAACCTATCTTGCGGTCATCCTGTCTTGCAGGCTCGAAGTCATCCGGAACATGTCTGGTCATGCCTATGCGAAGATACTCATTGTACGGGCACTTTACATAGGTACTTATTGAAGTATATGAGAGTTTTACCGTATCGGGATCCATCGGGTGTCCGAAGCTATCGGTTGATAGATCGGGTCCCTTGGATGCAAGCGATGTCCTGCATGCATGATCGAAGCTTTCCAGATCAGCCTTCTCCAGAACAGGTTCCTCTTCCGGCAGATCACGGTTTTCCACCGCATTCTGCTTCACGAAGTAGGACGGTGAACTCTGCGATCCCGAATAGGATGTCCCGGAACCTGATATCCATGCATGAGCGCTTACGCTCTGATAGTAAGACAGAAGTTCTGATGTAACGTCGATGATATTCCGTCTCTGAACCTCATGGTCTTCCAGAAAGCCCAGGTCAACTTCTCTCACAACCGCATTGGAATCGTTGAGACCGATCAGGAAATGGTAAGGCACATCCAGAAGATGATCCTGGCCGTATTCATAGACCCGAATCCCATCCTTCTTCTGCTGAGCTACGTAGGACAGCTGCTCCACTTCCCCCATGAATATCGGAAACAGGTTTCCGGGATTCAGCGAACACTCCTTGAGGGTGCTGCTGATCTCAGCTAGCTGGGAGAATATGAAGGAGTAGACATCCCTGTCCGTCGCATCGGAAGCCGAGAACTCCTCATTGCCCAGAAGAAGGGTTGTCAGGCCATGGATATCCCTGATAAGCTCATCGCCTCCGCTTGCCCTGCGGATTCCGACAAGGGCACTCTTGAGGTTCTTGTACAGAGTCAGCATGCTTTCGTCGGAACGCTCGCGGGCATCTCTTGCCAGGTCTTTGAAAAGCTCATCGGAAGAAAAATCAAGGCTTCCGGAAAGATGGTTGTGGTCAATCATGAACCTGATGAGCTTCCTGTTTGACTCCATATCAAGATATGGAAGCGAGGCATCCAGAAGCAGTGCTTCCAGGCTGTTGAACGAAAGGTTCTCGCTTATGCACCTGCGTATAGAAAAAAGATATCTGCCGGGAACGGTCTCGGACAATCTGAGACTTCTCATGAAGCTCAGGGGCGTATTATACTCCCTGCTCCTGCGCTCCAGATAGGGCCTGAGCTCATCCACGTCAGGCGTGGAAATGATGATGTCATCAGCAGGAACTCCCCGTCTCTTAAGCGTCTGAAGCTCTCTGAACAATGCTTCGATTTCCGATTCAACTGTGAAAAACTTTAAGTATCTCGGAGTTTCAGAACACTGAAGCTTTATTTTAGAGATGCATCCCACATCACCGAGATCGTTCATGAACTTCTGCATCTGGACATCTGCATCATAGCCTATCAGGGCATAGGGACCATTCAGAGCCTTGGCTTCTTCTATTGATGGTTTCTCCCACAGAGGCTCGTACAGACCGTTGGCAGAAAGGAATGAGGAATAGGAATCTTTCAGGATTCTCAGGTCGCAGTGGAGATTCCTGTTCTCGATATATACGTCATCGATATCGCGAAGCGAAGGGATTACGCCCACAAGGAAGGAGACGAATCTGTGGTAGTAGTCATGAAGCTCGTCCTTGTAGAGATAGCTCATGCCCGTATTCCCCGCTTCCAGGAAAGAGGAGACGAAGGCCAGACGATGCATCCTGTCGGAAGGACGCTGCTTTCTGTCGGGAGAGAGCATTTCCCGGAATCTATCGAACGCCATGGCTCTGGATGCAAGGATACTGCAACCCCTGGCCCTGACATAGGTACTCAGCCAGTATCGCGCGGCATTCTCGGTAGGAAAGACCAGCGTCGTCCTGCCGTCATCCAGAAGTCTGAAGATTTCGTCTCTGAAGCTCATATATACAATATACATCAAATGCGCCCGGTTTTTGTCAAAATAGCAACATTTTCGAAAAAAACGTAAAAGTTGCATAAAGTCATTGCGGGAAACTATTGCACAATGCGGGCAAAAAGTGCTATTTACAAAGAAAAAAATTATTAAAAAGCTGATAATTCATTTTAGTTGAATAAAATGTCTATCAGAAGTTTTTAAGAAAAAGAATTGCGGAATACCACAATAGACTTGGAGGTTTTATGCACGATTACCAAAAATTCATGGCAGAACTTGAGCGAAAGAACCCAGGAGAGCCGGAATTCATCCAGGCAGCAAGCGAAATCGTCGCCTCGATCATCGACACTGTCAACTCTAATCCGATGTATCTGAAGAACAAGATTCTCGACAGAATCGTAGTTCCCAACAGAATCATCGAGTTCAAGGTCGAATGGGAGGATGACAACCATGAGATCCAGGTCAACCGCGGCTACCGCGTTCAGTTCAACAACGCAATCGGCCCCTACAAGGGCGGACTCAGATTCCACACCAACGTCACTCTCGGAACACTCAAGTTCCTGGGCTTCGAGCAGACTTTCAAAAACTCCCTTACAACTCTCCCCATGGGAGGCGGAAAAGGCGGTTCGGACTTCTCTCCCAAGGGAAAGTCCGACGATGAGATCCTGCGTTTCTGCAGATCGTTCATGACGGAGCTCTACAAGCACATCGGTCCCGATACCGATGTTCCTGCCGGAGATGTCGGAGTCGGCGGAAGGGAAATCGGATTCCTCTACGGACAGTACAAGCGCCTTCGCGATGAGAACACGGGAGTCCTGACCGGCAAGGGAATGGCCTGGGGCGGATCCAAGATCAGGCCGGAAGCCACGGGATTCGGAGCACTCTATTATGCAGAGGAACTTCTGAAGGACTTCAACGACAGCGTCAAGGGCAAGACAGTCTCCATCTCAGGCTACGGCAACGTTGCATGGGGAGCAGCCATCAAGGCTACCCAGATGGGCGCAAAGGTCATCACAATTTCCGGTTCCAAGGGCTATGTCCTTGACGAGGCCGGTGTGAACACCGAGGAAAAGTGGAACTACATGCTCATGATGAGGGCAACCAACAGCGGAGACCTTGCAGGCTATGCCCGCACATTCAGTGCCAAATTCTTCCCCGGCGAGAGACCCTGGAATGTTCCCGTAGACATCGCAATGCCCTGCGCTTATCAGAACGAGATGCGCAAGGAGGACGCCGAGGCACTGGTCAAGAACGGAGTAAAGTACATCATCGAGACCTCCAACATGGGCTGCACCGCAGAGGCTGTCCAGGTATTCAAGGACGCAAAGATCCCGTTCGCTCCCTCCAAGGCAGCAAACGCCGGTGGAGTTGCAGTATCCGGACTGGAGATGAGCCAGAACTCCGAGCACCTTTCATGGACAGCTGAAGAAGTCGATTCCAAGCTTCACAGAATCATGTGCGATATCCACGATGCATGTGTCCGCGAAGGTCGCCAGAGCGACGGAAGCATCGACTACATCAAGGGAGCCAACATCGCAGGCTTCAAGAAGGTTGCCGACGCAATGTGCCAGCAGGGCTACTGATTTAAGAAACAAGCACAAGGGCAGTGTTCAACGCACTGCCCTTTTTCTTTATATGTCCCGATAAAGAATAATTATACGTATAATTGCCATACATCAGCTCATGATGGTATAATCTTTCAAAAGGGAGAACCTACCATGAAAGAAAAAACAAGAATCACGGTCATAGGCACAGGAAACATGGGCGGCGCTTTCGCAGAAGCACTTTCGGCAAATCCGTCCGTTGAGCTCAGCGTCTTCGACAGTTACAGACCATGTGCAGACAAGGTTGCCGAGAACAGACCGATCACGGTCCTCGACGAGATGGCACAGGCAAAAGGCACGGATGCTATCATCATCGCCGTCAAGCCGCAGGTCCTTCCCGAAATCTACGGGGATCTTGCAGACCTCAAGCCCGGTCTCTTCATCTCCATTGCCGCAGGCGTTACTCTCGAGAAACTGCAGGCAAACCTCAGATCCGAGAAGGTAGTCAGGTTCATGCCGAACATCGCCGCCAAGGTCGGCAAGGCAGTTACTGCAGTCGCTTATCCGGAAGGACTGGCACAGAAGCACAGAAAGCTTGCCATGACGGTAGCCCAGAGCGTGGGAAGCGCCTTCGAGCTGGACGAGAATCTCTTCAGTGCATTCATAGGAATCTCCGGCAGCGGCATAGCCTATATGTTCGATCTCATGCACCATATGGCAATGGGCGGAGTCAAGCAAGGCATTCCCTACGGCAAGGCTCTCTCGATAGTAGCCGATACGATGATAAGCGCAGCAGAGCTTCAGAAGAGCACCGGCAGAAATGCTATGGAGCTTGAGGCGATGGTTTGCTCCGCAAAGGGAACCACGATAGAAGGAGTTGCAAAGCTTGCAGAAGGCGGGTTTGCAAATGCCGTCCTCAATGCAGTCGATGCTGCGGCCGAGCGATCCAAAGAACTTGAAAAGAAGGCTTGAATCATGGATAAACTTACAGAATCATTTGCATTGGTCAGAAAATCGGCATCTGTTCTTGCAGTTTCTTCCGATAAAGAGAGACAGCATTACCTCAATGCGATAGCAACTTCCCTCAATGAGAACAAAGCTCAGATATTCGGC
>JAGCUM010000064.1 GCA_017962865.1 Spirochaetales bacterium | reverse complement strand
TCACCGAGGGCCCTTACCTGGAAGCAGGATACGGGCAATCAGCTTGACAACTGGTCCAAGACCAAGCAGGACTACTGGCTCGAGGCCTTCAGAAGCCCCAGCATCCTGGATCTGGGCTTCGTGGCACAGGGAGACAAGTTCGGCGTTGTTTTCATCATGGATGTCAGGCAGGATACTCTTGCTTATTTCAAGGACGGCAACAAGGGCAATTTCTCGAACATTCCGTTTTTGAAGCACATGATCGAGCTCAACTTCCCGCGCATGGGTTACATAGACTTCAAGTCGGATAACTTCTATGCATCCGTCGGACGCAGACAGATAAAGTGGGGACCGGCAACCTACGACATGGCTCTTGCCGATTCACAGCCGTTCCTCGACAATGCTTACATCCAGATCGATATCCCGATGAAGAACGGATGGAACTTCTGGTACGGCTTTACCGGAATCGCCTACAAGTACTTCCTCGGATACGGAAAGTACATCGATGCCTCCTACGTCGAGGACTATTTCCCCGCTGAGTATGACCATCCCACATGGGGTCCGAAGAGCACATTCACCCACAAGTTCGCAATGGAAAATGAGCATCTGAGATTCTCGTTTGCAGAGCTGAATGTCGTCTACGGCAAGGATCCGACCCTTCTGGATTTCTCCCCGACGGTTGTCTGGCATGACAACTACCAGGATGATTTCTCCAACGTCATGCTGAGCTTCACGGGCGAAGCCAAGTACGGACCTGTCAGATTCTACGCCAACTTCACGATGGACGACTATGACCTTCCGCATGAGAACCAGGGAGATCAGAAGTTCAACAGCGGAAAGCCTGCTGCAATCGGTGCCGTCGGAGGAATCGAGCTGAATCTGCTGAAGGGCGAAGAGATCAAGTCTTCGAAGTTCAACTATCAGGACTATGTCCTCAGGGAGGAGACCTTCAAGGTCAACACCGGCCTGAACATCGGTTACGAGCTCTACTACTGCTCGAAGTTCATGTACAACAGAGGCCACGACGTAGGCAAGTTCACATCTCCCTACCAGTTCATCAGCTTCGCCGGAAGCGGATACTGCTATGACGAGAACGCTTTCTATCTCGGCTTCAAGTACGGTCCGGACACTCTGCTTCACAGGTTCTATGTGGAGTACAACAACAATCCGTTCAGTGCCTACATGAGCCTTGAGCTTCTCAAGCGCGGCTCCTACGGCATCGACAGCACCTACACCAAGGAGTACTTCAATGCCAACCTCGAGACCCCGTACGATATCTCGGCACCCGTGACCAACGTGCTGTTGCTTGAGGCAGGAGCTTCCTACTATCTGCAGGAAGGCTTCAGGCTCGATGCCCAGCTTGGTTTCACAAAAGACATCACTCACGGCACATCTGCTTTCAGGGCCAGCGTAGGGGCATCGATTGCCATCTGCGATGTGGACTGGAAGAACCTTTTCTGAGAATAACCGAACCATCTGAGCTCCTGTCGCATGGCAGGAGCTTTTTTGTTTTACAGCAGATTGTTGCAGAGAGTATGATATAATCCGAACAGAGGTAACTATGATGCAGGGAGAGACAGATCAGGCCAAAGTCAGGGAAGAGTACGGAAAACTGACCAGGCTGCTCATTGAAAGGAAGGTCTCGATAGCAACCATGGAAAGCTGCACGGGCGGCATGATAGCATCGCTTCTGACCGATACCGAAGGTTCTTCCGAAGTCTTCAGAGGCTCATACGTTACCTACAGCAACGAGGCAAAGGTCCAAAGCGGGGTTCCGAAGGAAACCGTGGAGCGCTTCGGGGTCTACAGCGCAGAGACTGCAGCTTCCATGGCCGAAGCCTGCAGGAATGCCCTGAAGACGGAAATCGGCTTGGGAATAACGGGCAGTTTCGGCAATGCAGACCCTGCAAATGCCGACAGCGTTCCCGGGGAGGTTTTCTTCGCCATCGCCACTTCGAACGGTACAAAGGGATTCCATTGTTCGATTCCCCGGCAGAGCTCGCGCCTTGCGTACAAGTTCTACATTGCCGATGTGGTGGCAGGAAAGTTATTTGATATGATCGGACGATGAAAGCGGAGGCAGATATGGAGATCAGTGAGATTATCAGAAAGGCAGTTGATGAAGCCAGACGCACGATGAGTGAAGGGAAGGGAGGTCCGTTCGGGGCCGCCATAATAGACCCGGAGGGAAAGATATACGTTTCTTCCAACACGGTCCTCGGTTCCGCAGATCCGACAGCCCATGCAGAGGTCAATGCCATCCGCAAGGCCTGCCGCGAGAGAGGGAGCCACGACCTGACAGGCTGTGTCCTGTACACCACGTGCTACCCATGCCCGATGTGCCTCGGTGCAGCCATCTGGGCCAACATCAAGGAAGTCTATTACGGTGCCGATTCCCTTGATGCCGCCGCAATAGGCTTCAGGGATGACTACATCTACGACTACATCCGCGGAGGATGCAGGAACCCCGGCGTGCTGAAGCTCGAGCAGTTTGCCCAGAACACAGAATGCAAGAAGCTCTTTGGCGAGTATGCCGAAGCTGAGAAGCAGATGTACTGAAGCCATGTATATCAAAGCCAAGCCCTCCGACGATCTGAACGAAGTTTTCAATACCCCCTCTGATGACCTGCTCACGGTTGAGCTGCCCGAGGATTGCGTATTCAGGCAGAAGGTTTTCATCGACCGCGACAACCTTCTGGTGATAGGAAACGGTTCGAAGATCGTCTGGAACGACCACAACGGAATGAAGCCGGGCTTCGGGACCGGTGCAAGCGCAACGCTTACCGTGCGTGCAAACCACACCGAATTCGATGGTCTGATTGTTTAGAATGACTTTGATTATTTGGGTAACAGCGCTAAACCGGGCGAGGATTCGTCGAGGATGATGGGTCGTCAGGCGGTGGCTGTATTCACCAGACCCGAGTATACCGATGCCACATTCATCTGCTGTACGCTCATAAGCTGGCAGGACACCTTGTTCACCGATTGCGCCGAGAGCAGATTCGAGAACTGCACTATCTACGGGAACATCGATTTCATCTTCGGAAGAAGCCACGCCATCATCGAAAACTGCAGGGTTGTATCTACCGGCGAAGGCTTTGTAGCCGCACCTTCCACATCGGAAAACAGCGAAAGCGGCTTATGCTTTGTCAATTGCGATATAACCTGTACCGAAGATGTGCCTGACAGGAGCGTCTATCTTGCACGTCCCTGGCACCCCAGCGAGAGGGATGATACAAACTCCTGCGTAAGCTTTTCCAACTGCCGTCTGGACAGACACATCCATCCCGATCTCTGGACTACCATGTGGGACAAGAAGGGTCACAATCACCTTCCCGAGGAAAACAGGTTTTCAATCACACGTTGAGGCCTATGCATTGAATAATTGGAGAGGCTTTGTTATTCTTCGGATGATATTTGGATATAGGAGGTCATCATGGCCAGAACATTAGCTGCCGAGAAATCTTCCGGCACAGGATTCCTTTTCAATCCGAACCCGATAATCAGGAGACTCTCCAG
>JAGCUM010000063.1 GCA_017962865.1 Spirochaetales bacterium | reverse complement strand
CTGTCCATGTTCGGGCAGTACGGCTATTACCTGATCCTGATGATCTCCATCATCAACACGGTCGAATACAACGAGTACAAGTTCGGAACCAGAGCCGAGGCAATCATCTCATCGCTCAGGCCGTTCCTCACCAAGATGGGAAGCGCAATCTGCGTCGCACTCACAAGCCCCACCTACCTGATCTTCAGGGTCAACGAGATCACCAACGAGATTTCCGGCTTCGAGAGCCAGGCCGCCCAGAAGATCATCACGGATGTAGCCAAGGGCGAGAAAATCGACAATCTCCTTCAGACCAGCGTCAAGAACAGCCAGTCCGTGGGACTTCTGCTTGCAATGACGGTCGTTCCCCTCTTGTTCATGCTTATTTCCTACTTCGTCTACAAATCAAAATATAAACTCGACGAGCCTGAATATGATAGAATATGTAAAGAACTCGAATTGAGGAGATCAAGCGCAAAATGAGTCTTCTGAGACGTGCCCTTAAAATAGCCGCCCCGCTTCCGAAGCTTGAAAGCTTCTCCCGTTATCTCTTCATCGGACCTCATCCCGATGATATCGAGATCGGGTGCGGGGCAACCGTCTCCAAGCTGGTATCGCTCGGCAAGGAGGTCAGTTTCCTCATCTGCCTTGACGGTCGCTTCGGCCTTACGAATGCTCCGGAGGGCACTCTCCCCAAAGATCTGATAGAAATTCGCAGAAAAGAAGCCATCGAAAGCGCCAACATGCTCGGTGTGGACGACGTCCACTTCCTGGACATGCAGGACGGCGGTTTCTATGCAGAGCGTGATCTGCGTGAGGCAATCGCAACCCGCGTCGGCATATTCAAACCCGATGTCATGTTCGCACCCGATCCGGACGTTCCCAACGAGTGCCACATCGATCACCTGAACGTCGGACGCCAGTCCAAGATTGTGGCTCATTTTGCCGTAAACAGCTGGATAATGGAGCGCTACGGCGCAGCTTCAACCGACGTGAAGGCCATCGCCCTCTACATGACTGCAAAACCCAACTCCTTCATCGGAACACGTGGCGGCCACGTTTCAAAGCAGCTGGACAGCATCTTCAAGGTCCACCTCTCGCAGTTCCCTGAAGGCTGCCCGGAAGCAACTTCAATCACCCGTTACATCAAACTCCGCTCGGTCTTCTTCGGCATGAGAAGCCGCAAGGGAAAGGCCGAAGGGTTCAGGGTAATTGACTCCACCCACATGCACTGTCTCCCCGAAGAACCGTAAGCAATAGTAACGTAGGAAAACAATTCTCGGGCCTTTTTTGGCTTTACAATATCACGTTGGCGTGATATTATTTTTATGGAGGAGGTGCACGAATGCCGACGATTTCGAGATTCTATGGAATTAAAATCAGCATTTATCAGATGCAAAAAGAACACAATCCTCCTCATCTGCATGCTCTTTACGGAGAGTATGATGCTGAAATAGATATACGGACAGGCAAACAAATTCGAGGAAACCTTCCAAATACTGCTTTAGCCCTTATTGAGAAATGGATAACAATACACAGGGCAGAATTAACTGAAATGTGGGAGACCCAGAATTTCAGGCAACTGCCTCCATTGGAGTGAGAAATGAATTACGTATTTCATAAAGTCAAAAGCATAGGAATCATCGACAGCCACACACTGATAGCCCAGTTTGAGGACGGCATTTGCAAGTCTTACGACATGCTGCAGCTGCTTGACAAGTTCCCTGAATTCAAAAACCTTCTTGACGACAAAACGCTTTTCGAAAAAGTCCATGTGGAAGGCTCCGGTTTCGGAATAGTCTGGAATGATTACTTCGATCTCTCCTGTAATGAACTTTGGGAAAACGGCAAAACTATCCCTACTCCATTTGATGGGCTCATTGCCTTGAGCGATGCAACGGAACTCTGGGGTTTGAATGAAAGCACACTGAGAAAAGCCATTTCCTACGGCAAGCTCAAAATCGGTTTCGACGTCTGCAATTACGGCAAGCAATGGGTTGTTACAAAGAAGGCCATGATCAGAGAATATGGACCGGCTGAATCAGAGCTGAAGATTGAAAACACATGGGATTCTGGTCTGGTGGCCGCCGAAAAAGCACCCGAATACGGCAAAAAGTAAACCGCTATTATTCCAAATTCTTTTCAATTTCTGAGACCAATTCAGTAAGTGTCATTCCAAAACACTTTGCCATTTCATTCAGAACCGAATCCCTATTATGTATAATCCCTGAGGTCGATCTGTTTGAAGGTCGACCTTATTCTTATTTTTCCACCAATACCCAAAAACCCATATTCTTGACATTATCCTGCTCAATACATAATATAACAGCTGTTATTTTATGCCGAGGAAAACAGTAATCCATAAAGAGGACATCATAAATGCCGCAGTGGAAATCGTAAGGGCAGACGGATATGAGAATCTGAATGCCAGGGCAATTGCCAGGCGTCTGGGCTGCTCCACGCAACCGCTGTTTTCCAATTTCAGCAACATGGAGGATCTGACTGGCAGTGTCATCAGGCGCAGTCTTGAAATCTACAACGACTTCGTGGCCCGTGAGTTCACAAAACCGCACGACTACCCTCCCTACAAGACAAACGGCATGGCCTACATCCGCTTTGCCCTTGAAGAGAAGAACCTCTTCAAACTCCTCTACATGCGCGACAGGACCAACGATCCCGAGCCTGTGGAGCAAAGCACATTCTATGATGTCCTGCCGCTGATAATGAAGGCCACCGGCCTTGACCGGGAACAGGCATCGCTATTCCATTTTGAAATCTGGGCCGCCGTACACGGCATTGCCGTAATGGTGGCATCCTCCTACTACAACGCAGACATGGACCTGATATCGCTCACCCTTACCGACGTATATCAGGGACTGCTCCATAGATTCAGACAGAAAGAAGGTTCGGATGAAGAACGCAATTGAAATCAAAGGACTGACCAAGGATTACAAGGATACCAGAGCCGTGGACAACCTTAAGCTCGATATCCGTGAAGGTGAACTGTTTGCCCTCCTGGGCGTAAACGGTGCAGGCAAGACAACAACAATAAAGATGCTCTGCTGCATCACCACACCGACATCGGGCGATGCCCTGCTGGAAGGTAAAAGCATAGCCCAGAATGCTGATGCCGTGAAGAAAATCATCGCAGTATCGCCACAGGAGACCGCCGTTGCTTCGAATCTCTCGGTCGAAGAAAACCTCGCCCTCATGTGTGGAGTGCATGGTTTCGACAAGCAGAAATCCCTGCAGCGCACAGCGGAAATGATCGAAGAATTCAATCTTGGCGGAATAAGGAAGAAGAAGGCCGGCAAACTCTCCGGCGGCTGGCAGCGCAGGCTCAGCATCGCCATGGCCCTCATCAGCGAACCGAAGATTCTCTTCCTGGATGAGCCCACCCTCGGACTCGATGTCATTGCAAGAAGCGAACTCTGGGATACCATCCGTGAGCTCAAAAGCAGGATGACCATAATCCTCACAACACACTACATGGAGGAAGCCGAAGAGCTTTCCGACAGAATCGGTGTTATGAAGGACGGCAACCTTCTGGCAGTCGGAACAGCATCGGAGCTGAAACAGCAGACAGGAGAAGAGAAATTCGAGAATGCCTTCATCAAGCTGGTAAAGGGAGGTGCAAGATGAGAAGAATGCTTTCCTTTGCAAACAGAACAATGAAAGAGATCCTCAGAGACCCGCTCACCCTCGGATTCGGACTGGGTTTCCCGGTAATATTGCTGCTTCTGCTCTCACTGATTCAGGCAAACATCCCCGTCGAGATGTTCGAGATCACGCATCTGACACCCGGAGTCACCATCTTCGGACTGTCGTTCATTACGCTTTTCTCAGGCCAGCTGATTTCAAAGGACAGAAACAGCTCCCTGCTGACAAGACTCTACACAACCCCGCTGAAGGCAACGGACTTCATCCTGGGCTACCTTCTCCCGATAATTCCCATGTGCATTGCACAGACGGTCATCTGCTACATCCTGGCCATGATCCTGGGGCTGCAGTTCAGCATCAACATTGTCTGGGCGATACTGATGAACCTGGTTCCATCGTTCTTCTATATTGCCCTGGGACTTCTCTGCGGCAGTGCGCTGACGGAGAAGCAGGTCGGTGGCATTTGCGGAGCCCTGCTCACAAACGTCTCTGCATGGCTCTCGGGCATCTGGTTCGATGTCGAAATGCTCGGAAAAGTATTCAATCGCATAGCCAGTGCCCTACCCTTCATACATGCGGTGGAGCTGGAGCGCGCAATGGCGATAGGTGACTTCAGGACCGCCATCCCTCACCTCTGGTGGGTCCTCGGCTACGGTATTGTGATCATGGTGATTGCCATTGCAGTCTTCCTGCGCCAGATGAAAAGGCAGTAATCCGAAGTCTACATCAGACCCCGTCTCTTCATATAATCCAGGCTGTCCCTGAGGGAGGTGCTTTCCTTGACCTCTATCACCACGGGGCAGTCATATTCCTTTGCCATTTCAAGGTACCTGTCCACATCAAGGACTCCGGTTCCCAGGGCAACATGATTGGACTTGGCCGTCACGTCATGGATATGGAAATGCCTGAGCCTGTCTGCGTGGCTGAGGATGAAGGATTCGTCATCCTCGGATGCCTTGTAGTTGTGCCCGATGTCGAAGGTAAGCCCGAAGACGGGAGATGAGAGCATCAGCTCTACGGCATGTTTATGGTAGAACCTGTAGCCCGATGTGTTCTCGATGCAGAAGATGCAGTCCATGCCCTTCATCTCCGATTCCACGAGAGCGATGAATTCCTTCACATACGTAAGATACTCGTCCTCACAGAGGCCATAGGCATAGATCTTCTCGCCCTTGACCGCACTGTAGGTACCGTTCAGAAGATGCATGTTGATGCGCTTGGCACCGATTCTGCGGGCAAGACCGATTACGTACTCCACGTTTTTGAGGCATCCGGCCCTCATCTCGGGGCAGAAATCGAAGGGATTGATCTCATCATGGAAATGGACGGTGTAATCGATGCCGTACTTTTTCTTAATCCTCAGAAGGTCATCGGCATCGATCTTATCGGACTGAAACCATGGGAATGCAAGATTGATCTCATAGAAATCCAGGCCGTTTTCGGAGCAGAAGCGCGCATGCTCCTCTATTGTCCTGAACTCAATCAGCGACGGCATTCCGTATTTCATGCTTCGTCCCCCCTGTTGCAGAATCTGGACCAGACCTGCAGGACCGATGCCTGGGTCTTGGCGTCGGGGATTTTCCCGTCATAGATCATCTGAACGACATCCTTGATGGGAATCATCTCGATGTTGATGTTCTCATCCTCATCCAGTTCACGCTCTCTGCCGAAGGATAGCCCTCTGGCAAAGAAAAGATGGATGGTCTCCGTCGAATAGGCGCACACCGGACAAAACGGACACAGATATGTGATTTCGGAAGCAGTGATGCCGGTCTCCTCATGGAGCTCCCTCTTTACGGCGTCGATGAGGTTCTCGCCCTCGAAGTTGAGCTTTCCGGCAGGGATTTCGAGGGTCTCGGCCCTGAAAGGATAGCGGAACTGGTGCTCGATGACTATCTTCCCGTCATCATCCATGGCAACGACTGCAACTGCCTGGACATGCTT